>JAEUJH010000459.1 GCA_016794825.1 Gemmatimonadota bacterium | reverse complement strand
CCGGGTCGAGGCGCCGGGCCGGGTCGTCTACGGCGTGGTGACCGACGCGTTTGCCTATTCCGACCTCGCGACGCCGATGGACGCCGTCTACGGCGCCGACGGCGATCCGCTGGCCGCGGTGGAACCGAGCCACCGGAGCGAGATCCGGCTCTATCAGACCGCCGTGCTCCGGCACGAACCGGAGGAGCCGCTCCAGGCGGTGCCGCTGGGCGAGGTGCACCTGGCCACCGACGGCGACGTGGCCGTGGCGCTCCGGATGGACGCCTACACCACCGGGCCGCGGCCCACCGGGATTCCGATCGGCCTCTACGCCGCGGGCGGGCTCGAGGCGCCGATCTCGGTCGACGCCGATTTCCTGCTGGGGCCCGAGGCGGCCCACCTCAACATCACCGGTGTCTCCGGCCTCGCGACCAAGACCTCGGCGGTCGAGTTCTTCCTGTCGGCCATCTTCGAGAAATTTCCGACCCACAAGGGCCGGATCGCGGCGCTCTGCTTCAACGTGAAGGGCCCCGACCTCCTCTTCCTCGACCGGGAGGGGACCCTCACCGACGCCGATCGGCGGCAGTACGAGCGGCTCGGCATCCCGCCCCAGCCGTTCGACAAGGTCCGCTACTTCGCGCCGTTCAAGCCCGATGGCGTCAACCTGAACACGCTGCGGACCCACCCGGACCTGGCGCCGACGGAGCCCCTGGTCTGGGGCCTCCGCGAGGTGCTCGACTACACCGAGGTGCTGCTCAACCGCGACGACATCGACGCCAAGGCCGACGCGTTCATCGACTTCCTGGCGGAGCGGGTGGTGGGGAAGGAGTTCCAGGACGAGATCACCGGACGCCGGTTTGCGGTCCGGAGCTTTGCCGACCTGGAGGATTTCTTCAAGGCGATCTTCGACTTCCTCGAGACGGTCGGCCGGGGCGCCGAGATCTGGCGCACCCATCACGTCGCCACGATCCGGAAGATCCGCAACCGGCTCGGCAACATCAGCACCCGGTCGAAGGGCCTCGTCACCGACGACGGCGAGGTGAGCGACCTGCCGTGGGGGGCGTGGGAGGACCGGGCGGTCTACGTGGTCGACGTGGCCGGACTCGATCCGCTGGCCCAGGACCTGGTCTTTGCACGGATCGTGTCGAAGCTCCGGGAACACCTCGAGCGGCGCGACCTCGGGGTCGAGCACGTCGTGGTCTTCGTCGACGAACTCAACAAGTACGCCCCGCAGGAGGGGCCGGACAGCTACGTCCGGAAGATGCTGCTCGATCTGTCGGAACGGGGCCGGTACCTCGGGCTGGTCCTCTTTTCGGCCCAGCAGTTCCGGTCGCAGGTCCACAAGCGGGTGGTTGGCAACGCCGGCACGGCCATCTTCGGGCGGCTCGACGCCGACGAACTCTCGACTCCGGGGTACGGGATCCTCTCGCCGGCCATCAAGGCCAAGCTGGCGGCGCTGCCCAAGGGCGAGTTGATGCTCCGTCACCCGCACTTTACCCAGCCGATCTTCATTCGGTTTCCGCGGCCCCCGGTGCTGTCGGGGCGGGAGGGGATCGACCGGTTCCCACCCGAGGCCGAGGTGCCGTTCGAGGATGCGGTGGCCCGGCGGCTGCGGGCCCTCGACCGCTCGGTGGCGGCCAACCGGGTCAAGGACCTGGTGGCCGGCCGTCCAGCCGATGACGTCGTGCGCGCGCTCCACGCCACCATCCGGGCCCGGCCCGAGGATGCGATGGCGTTCTTCGTCAAATGCCTGGGTCGCGAGGTCCGGACCCGGACGGTGGCCCCGAAGGCCGGGATCGCCCCGCTCCGGATGAGCGACGACCCGTACGCCTGAGTCCCCGCCATGCTCGACGTCGTCCATCTCGGTCAACTCGTCCTCGAACGCGCCCGCCTGACGCCGGACCGGCCGGCCTTCCGGTTCGGCGACGCCCGGCTCTCGTTCGGCGAGGTCGAGCGGGCCAGCGCCCGGATCGCCAACCGGCTGACCGAACTCGGGGTCGAGGCCCGCGACCGGGTCGGGATCATGATGCCTAACGGCATCGAGTACGCCCTGACCTGGCTCGGCGTGGTGCGGCTGGGCGCGGTGGTGGTGCCGATCAACACCGGCTACCAGGATGCCGACCTCCGGTACGTCCTCACCGATTCGGGGGCCGCCACCGTCATCACGGTCAGCGCCCACGTTCCCCTGATCGACAAGGTCGGGGTCGACTGCCCGGCGCTGGAGCGGGTCCTGGCGTGGGACGGTCCGAGCAGCGTCATGGGCGGGAACCCGACCGCGCGGCTGCCGTTCCGCGACCAGGTCGACGAGACCTCCGACCGGCACCGGCCGATCGGCCTGGACGGCGGCACGCTGTCGGTGCTCCAGTACACCTCCGGGACGACCGGGTTCCCCAAGGGGTGCATGATCCCCCACGGCGGCTGGCTCGACGTCGCCCGGCAGTATCGGGAGCTTGGCAAGTTCACGGCCGACGACGTCGCCCTGATCATGACGCCGTTCTACTACGGCGACTTCGGCTGGAATCTGGTGCTCTGCCTCCACGAGGGCATGGAACTGGTCATGCTGCCGCGGTTTTCGGCTTCGACGCTCTGGCGGTCGGTGGCCGAGACCGGCGCCACCTTCTTCTACTGCCTCGGCGCCATGCCGGTGCTGCTGCTGAAGCAGCCCGAGGATCCGGCCATCGACCGCGGCCATCGGATGCGGTGGATTTCGTGCTCCGGGATTCCGGCCGATCAGCACCGCGCCCTCGAAGCCCGGTGGGGCGTGCCGTGGCGGGAAGCGTACGGCACCACCGAGATCGGCTTCGTCACCGCCACGACGCTCGACGACGATGCCCACACCGGCTCGGGGTCGATCGGTCGGATGCTGCCCGGTTTCGAGGGCCGGCTCGTGGGGCCGGACGGCGCCGACGCGGCCCCCGGCGAACCCGGCGAGTTCATCTGCCGGGGACGCCGGATGTCGGCGGGGTACTGGAACAAGCCGGAGGCCACGGCGGCCTGGATGCGGAACGGCTGGGCCCATACCGGCGACGTGATGACCCGGGACGCCGACGGCTACTACTACCTCGTCGGACGCACCAAGGACATGATCCGCCGGGGCGGCGAGAACGTGGCCGCCGCCGAGGTCGAGGCGGTGCTCTGCGATCACCCCGCGGTGGCCAACGCGGCCTGCATTGCCGTGCCCGACCCGGTCTTCGGCGAGGAGATCAAGGCGTTCATCCAGCCGAAGGGCCCCGCCCCGGATCCCGGGGCGCTCCTGGCGCACTGCCGCCAGCGCCTGGCCGCGTTCAAGGTGCCCCGATACGTCGCGTTCATCGCGGAATTCCCGCTCACCCCGAGCCAGCGGGTCGAAAAGCACCGGCTCTCCCGCGAGACGACCGGGTGCCACGACGCCGGGGGGGCCGGGGACCGCCGCAGAGTGTAGATTCTCCGGGTGCTGCTCGCCCATCTCGCCGATATCCACCTCGGCTATCGTCAGTACTACCGCCAGACGGCTGCCGGGATCAACCAGCGCGAAGCCGACGTGGCGCGGGCCTTTGCCCGCGCCATCGACGGGGTCGTGGCCAAGCGCCCGGACGTGGTGGTGGTGGCGGGCGATCTCTTCCACTCGGTCCGCCCCACCAATCAGGCCATCGTCCACTGCTTCCACCAGTTCCAGCGCCTGAAGGAGGGCCTCCCTCGGGCCCGGGTCGTGGTCATCGCGGGGAATCACGACACCCCGCGGGCCACGGAAACGGGAACGATCCTCCGGCTCTTTGCGGAACTCGGGATCGAGGTGGTGACCGACCAGGCCGAGCGACTGGTGTTTCCCGAACTCGACCTGGCGGTGCTGGCCGCGCCGCACCCCGCCATCGTGGCGGCCGAACGCCATCGGCTCGAGCCGCAGGGAACCGAGCGCTATCAGGTCCTCGTGGTCCACGGCGAGGTCGACGGGCTCTTTCCGCTCGACCGCTGGTGGGCCGAGCCGGGGGGCGCGCTGCTCGACCCGACGGAACTGGCCCAGGGGGGCTGGAGCTACGTCGCCCTCGGGCACTACCACGTGATGCGCGAGGTAAAGCCCCGGATCTGGTACGCGGGCGCGCTCGATTACGTGACGCCCAACCCCTGGGGCGAGTTGATCGAGCAGCAGAAGACCGGCGTCCCCGGCAAGGGCTGGCTCCTCGTCGATCTCGACAGCGGGCGGGTCGAGCGCCAGTACATCGAGGGGGCGCGCCGGCTGATCGACCTCAAGGCCATCGACGGGCGCGACCGCACGGCCGCGGAACTCGACCAGGCCATCCAGGAGCGGCTGGCCTCGGTCAAGGGCGGCATCGACGATCAACTGGTCCGGCTGGTGGTGCACGACGTGCCGCGCCATCTGGCCCGGGACCTCGATCACGCCGCCATTCGGGCGGCCAAGGCCAAGGCGCTGCATTTCCACCTCGACCTCCGGCGTCCGGACGTCCACCGAACCATCGGGGTCGGGGCGCCGGGGCCGCGGCAGACGCTGACCGACGTGGTGCGCGGGTTCCTGGCCCGGCGCCCGTTGCCCGATCGGGTCGACCGCGATCGCTTCGTCGAACGGGGCGTGAGTCTGCTCGAGTCGGTGTCGTTCGAGCCGGAGCCGGGGGCCTGATGCAGATCCGCCGACTCCGCCTGGTCAACTTCCGGCAGCATGCCGACACGGTGCTCGATTTCGAGCCGGGCCTGACCGGCATCATCGGCCCCAACGGCGCGGGGAAATCGACCCTGCTTGAAGCCGTGGCCTGGGCGATGTACGGGACCTCCGCCGCCCGAGGCACCCGCGACTCGATCCGTCGCCGGACGGCGCCGCCCCGCTCGCGGGTCGAAGTGGAGCTCGACTTCGTTCTCGGTGCCCATCGGTATCGGGTGACCCGGTCGCTCCAGACGGCGGCGCTGTTCCAGGACGGCGAGGCCGCGCCGATCGCCAACAGTTCCGGGGCGGTGACCGACAAGGTGACCCGACTGCTGGGGATGACGCGGGAAGAGTTCTTCAACACCTACTTCACGGGCCAGAAGGAACTGGCCATCATGGCGTCGATGACGGCGCCGGAGCGGGCCCGGTTCCTCGGACGGGTCCTCGGCTACGAGCGGCTGGCCACCGTCCAGGTCAAGCTCAAGGAGGAGCGGACCGGGATCAAAGCGGCGCTCCAGACGGCGGAGTTCGGACTGGTCGATCCGGCGGTTCTCGACCGCGAGGAGGCCGAGGCTGGGGCCCGGATCGAGCGCGCCGACCGGCTGGTGGCCACGGCCGCCGCGGGGCAGGCCGGCGCGACCGCCGCCTTTGCCGCGGTGGCGCCGGCCTGGGAGGAGATCCAGCGGCGGCGGGAAGAAGTGCAGACCGTCGAAACCGACCTCAACATCGCGATGCACTCGGCGGTCGAGGCCCGGCGGGCGTTCGAGGCCCTCGATCTCGACCTGACGGAGTCGCTGGCGGCCAAGACCCGACGGGACGAACTCGCGCCCCAGCTCGAGGCGTGGGCCGAGCTGGCGGCGGCGCGGGAACGGCTCGACGCCGCGGCGTTGGCGTTCTCGGGCCGCCGGGCCCTCGAGGCCCAGCTCGCGGAGGTCCGGAACCAGATCGCGGCCCTCAGCGGCCGGCTGGCGGAACTCCCCGACCCGGCTCGGCTCGAAGCGGCCCGGACCGAACTGGCCACCGCCCAGGCCGCGGCCGAGCGGCTGTCGATCGAACACGACGAGCAGCGGAATCGGTGGGTTCGGGACCGCGAGCACGCCACCACCCGGCGGCACGCCCTCGAGGATCAGCTCAAGGAAGCGCGGGAGCAGCTGGCCCGGCTCAAGACGGCGGGGAAGGACTGGGTCTGTCCCACCTGCGGCAAGCCGATCGGGCTCGGCTACGAGACCGTCCTGGAAGAACTGGAGACCCGGCTTGCCGAGATCATTACCGACGGCAAGCACTTCCGGGCCCGGATGGATCAGCTGGCGCAGGAGCCGGAGGTCGTGGCGGTGGCGCGGCGCGCGGCCGAAGCGGCCGAAAAGGAAGCCAAGCGGCTGGCGACGGCGGCGGTGCGGCTCGAGCAGGGCGTGGCCGAGCGGGAGCGGGCCAACAAGGCCATCGAGGAACTGGCCGCGCGGCAGGCGGGCGTGGAGGCCCGGCTGGCCGACACCCCGACCAGCTACGACGAGGCCGAGCATCGTCAGGTTCGGGAGCGGCTGACGGCGCTGGAGCCGATCCATCACGAGGTGGTGCGGCTCACCGCCCGGGCGGAGCGCGCGGCGGAACTGGTGCCGAAGGCGGCGGACGCCGAGCAGCACCTGAGCCGGATCGAGGCCCGGGTGACCACCCTCCGGGTCCAGCTCTCGGCGCTGGGCTGGGCGCCGGAGCGCTTCGACGAACTGCGGCTGGCGTTTCAACGCGCGGAACAGGACCGTCAGGCGGCCGAAGTGGCGGTGGTCCGGGCCCAGGGCGAGCGGGCGGCGGCCATCGAACACCGGGCTCACGTGGCCCGGCGCCGCGAGGAGCGGAACCAGCGGGCCGCCGAGGTGGAGCGGCTCCGGGGCGAGCAGGTCTTCAATCAGGAACTGGACCGCGCCTTTTCCGATTTGCGCGACGACCTCAACGCCACCCTCCGGCCCGATCTGGCCGAGGCGGCCTCCGCCCTGCTCGGCGACCTGACCAACGGGCGTTACACCGACATGGAACTCGACGACGACTACGTCCCGACCATCGTCGACGATGGCGAAGCCAAGCAGGTGATCTCGGGGGGCGAGGAGGACGTCGCCAACCTGGCCCTTCGGCTGGCGATCAGTCAGATGATCGCCGACCGGGCCGGGCAGCCGTTCTCGCTCCTGATCCTCGACGAGGTCTTCGGGTCGCTCGACGAGGAACGGCGCGCGGCGGTGGTCAGTCTGCTGCGAGGCCTGGCCGATCGCTTCCCGCAAGTCATCCTGATCACCCACATCGAGTCGGTGCGCGACGGCTTCGACCGGATCGTGCGGATCGACTACGACGTCGAGCAGGGCATCGCCACGGCCCGGGAGGAACGCCCCCTGGGCGACGAGGTCTCACATGTCGCCGCCTGAGGGCGTCCGGGGGCCGCTCCGCCTCGAGGGCGGGCACATCGACGAACTCAACCGGGTGTTCTCCGAATCGTTCACGGAGCGGTACCATCGAGACGGGATGACCGGGGTCCGGGTTCCCCAGCTCAACCCGGTGGTCTGGCGCTACGCAATCGACTCCGCCGGCGACGGGGCGATGCACTGGCGGGACGACACCGGGGCCATGGTGGCGTTCAACCTGGCCCACGCGTCGGGTCGGGAGGGGTGGATGGGTCCGCTGGCGGTCCGTCCCGACTGGCAGGCCCGCCGGCTGGGCCGGACCATCGTCACCGAGGGGATCCGCTACCTCGAGGGCCGCGGCTGCACCACCCTTGGCCTCGAGACGATGCCCCGGACGGTCGACAACATCGGGTTCTACAGCCGGCTGGGGTTCCGCCCCGGGCATCTGACGGTGTCGCTGGTGCGGGAGGTCGGCCGCGCGCCGATCGCGGCCGGCGCGCGGCCGGCGCCCGCGGGCGACCGGGAGGGCCTGATCGAGGAGGCCCGCGCCCTGGTCGACGGGCTCGCGCCCGGTCTCGATTTTTCGCGCGAGGCCCGGTTGACCCTGGATCGTTCGTTAGGCGACGTGACGATGGTCCGCCACGGAGGCCGGCCCCGCGCGCTGGCCATCTGGCACTCCGTCCCGCTCGCCGCCGGCCGGTCGGCCGACGAGATCCGGATCCTCAAGCTGGCCGCGGCGGACTCCACCGGGTTCAAGGAGGTCGTGCGGGGGGTGATCCGCGAGGCGGCCGCCCGGGGCCTGGGCCGGGTCGGGATCCGGTGCCAGGCCGGATTCCGCGCGGCCTACGGCGATCTGATCGACCTCGGCTTCAAGGTCCACTGGACCGATCTGCGAATGCTCTACGACGATCGGCTCGAGCCGGCGGTGCCGCCCGGCGCGGTGATCTTCTCGAACTGGGAGATCTGAGCGTCAGGCGGGGCTGGCGGGCCGGAGGGCCCACCAGCGGATCAGCAGCACGACGCCGGCGGCGAGCAGGATGTGGATCAGACCCAGGCCCACCGGGCTCACGAAGGTCAGGACGAACCAGGCCAGCAGGGCAACGATCGCGCCAATCAGGGTGATCTGCATGGCCACTCCGGCTCGCGTTGACGGTCTTGCGGGGACCTCCTATTATAGAACCGTCGGCTGGTGACTGGGAACCACGTTATTGAGCCAACAGGTCCGAGGCTGGGCCCACATACTGTAACTGATGTCACGCCCCTCGGGGGAAGACAGATGTCGCGGTGAGGGCGCCGAACATTCCACTTCGGGCTTCAATAAACCTCCTGGTTACCAACCGACCTTGGGGCGCCGACCGACGCGAGTTGGGTCGGCGCCCTTGGTTTTGGCGAGGGGACTGGAAACGATCATGGCCATTTGCGTCGTCGGGCGGCGGCTCCACTTCAACGCCGCCCACCGCCTCCACAATCCCGCCCGCTCGGACGAGTGGAACCGGGTCACGTTCGGCCCCTGCAACAACCCGAACTACCACGGCCACAACTACGAACTCGACGTCCTGGTCGAGGGCGAGATCGACCCCGACACCGGGTACGTGCTCGACGTCGGGATCCTCAAGCGGATCGTCGACGAACGGATCCTCCAGGTCCTCGACCATCGCAACCTGAATCTCGACGTGGCCTGGTTCGAGCACCGGCTGCCGTCGGCCGAAAACATCGCGCGGTTCTGCTGGGAAATGATCGTCGACGCGATCCCCGCCGGCCGCCTCAAGCTGATCCGACTTTGGGAGACCCCGCGGAACTATGTCGAATACCAGGGCGGCTGACCTGCGCGGACCCGTGCGGGAAATTCTGGAAGCGATCGGCGAGGACGCCGACCGCGAGGGGCTCCGGCGTACGCCGGAGCGGGTGGAGAAGGCGTACCGGTGGCTGACCCGGGGCTACGAGATGACCGTGGCCGACGTGGTCGGCGGCGGGGTGTTCGAAGAAAACCACGAGAACATGATCCTGGTCCGCGACATCGAACTCTACTCGATGTGCGAGCACCACATGCTGCCGTTCTTCGGGAAGGCCCACGTGGCCTACCTGCCGGCGGGCCGGATCATCGGGCTTTCCAAGCTGCCGCGGATCGTCGAGATCTTTTCCCGCCGGCTCCAGGTCCAGGAGCGGCTGACCGATCAGGTGGCCGACGCGGTCATGGAGGTCCTCGAGCCGCGGGGGGTCGGCGTCGTGGTCGAGGCGGCCCACCTCTGCATGATGATGCGCGGGGTCGAGAAGCAGAACTCCACCACCGTCACCAGCGCGCTCCGCGGCGTCTTCCGCGACGACCCCCGGACCCGGGAGGAATTTCTCCGCCTGGTCCACGGACCCCGGATCATCGGGTGACGGGCAAGCCGCTGACCGGCCGCCTGGCGCTGGTGACCGGCGGGTCGAAGGGCATCGGGGCTGCCATCGCCGCCGGCCTCCGGCTCGACGGCGCCACCGTGGTCCGGGCGGCCCGGAGCCTGCCCGAGGACGCGCCGGCTGGCGAGGTCCACCTGGCCGTCGACCTCGAGTCCGATGCCGGCCTCGGCGCCCTGATCGACCGGCTCGGCCGGATCGGGGTGCCCGACCTGGTGGTCAGCGCCGCCGGCGGATTCTCGTTAGGCGGGATCGAGGACGTCGGCGTCGAGGTGCTCGATCGGCTCTATCAGATCAACCTGCGGGCGCCGTACGAACTGGCCCGGCGCCTGCTCCCGCCGATGAAGGCGCGCGGCCGGGGCCGTCACATCCTGATCGGGAGCATCGCCGACCATCTGGCCCTCCCGGGCAACGCGGCGTACGCCGCCACCAAGTTCGGCGCCCGCGGCCTCCACGAGGTGCTCCAGGCCGAGTTCCGGGGGTCGGGGGTGCTGTGCTCATTGGTCAGCCCGGGGCCGGTCGACACTCCGCTCTGGGACCCGATCGATCCCGACCGGCGGCCCGACCTCCCGTCCCGGGCGGCCATGCTCCGGCCCGACGACGTCGCCGCCGCCGTGCGGTGGATCGCCACCCGGCCGCCCCATGTTGACGTGCCGTGGCTGCAGCTCGGCCCCGCCTGACGCCCCGCCCGTGTTCATCGAACTGACCGACCACCTTCGCTGCACCGGCGATCACGACGAGATGTTCCTGGTGCTGCTGCCGGACCAGATGGCGGGGCGCCGGGTGGACCGCGGGACCCTGGGTTGCCCGGTCTGCGGGCGGGTCACGGCGGTGGAGGGAGGCGTGGCCGACTTCGGCGGTGGGCGGCCTTCGGAGGCCAGCACCAGCCTTACCGCGCCCGCCATCGCGGCCCTGCTCGGGCTCAGTGGGCCGGGTGGGTACCTGGCGGTGTTCGGCAGCCCCGGGGCGGCCGTGGCCGATCTGGCGCAGGTGTTTCCGGGCGTGCGTCTGGTGCTGGTGAATCCGCCGGAGGGGATCGCCGATTCGGATCAGGCCAGCGTGCTGCGGGCCGGCCGGTCGCCGCTCAAGGCTCGGAGCATGCGGGGCGTGGTGATCGGGGGCGAGGTCGGCGCGGATCTCGGGTGGCGCGACGCGGCCATCGCGGCCGCCCTGCCCGGCAACCGGATCGTCGGCGAAGGCGAGCCGCCCAGCCGCGACGACCTCGAAATCCTGGCCACCGCGGGCGGAGTCTGGGTTGCCCGCGCCATGCCCCCCGCCGTTCGCCGTTAGGCAGTCCCCGCCGCGGGCAGCCGGAGCGCCTGGCCCGGCCGGAGCCGATACCAGGCCGGCAGGGCGTTGATCCGGCGGAGGCTCGCCTCCGTCACCCCATGGCGTCGGGCCACGTCCCGCACCGTCTCACCCCGCTTGACCCAGACCAACGCTCCCAGTGCCGCCGCCCGCCGTTCGTGCCGGGCCAGGACCACCGACGGCAGCGCCGCCAGGCGAGCCGTGACGTCCGCGCCGAACCCAGCCGGGATCCGGAGCCACGAACCGCCGGGCGGGGTGACGCCGCGGAAGAAATGCGGATTGAGGCCGGCCAGCGTGGTCCGGTCGAGCCCGAGCGCTCGTTCCGCCCGGGTCAGGTCGATGGCCCGATCGACCCGGACCGAGTCGACCGCGGGACGCTCGAGCGAGTCCACCGCGAAGCCGTAGCGGTCGGGGTTCCGCCCGATCTCGGCGGCCGCCAGGAACTGCGGCACGTAGTTGCGGGTCTCCTCGGCCAACAGCCCTCGCTGGGCGAGTGAAAAGAAGCCCCGGGTCGAATCGGCCAGGCGGGCCAGGCCTCGGCTGACCCGGCCAGTGCCCCCGTTGTACGCGGCCGCGGCCAGCAGCGGGTCGCCGAAGGTCCGGCGGAGATCGCGGATGTGGCGGACGGCGGCGTCGGTGGCCCGATCGGGGTCGCGCCGTTCGTCGACCCAGTCGTCGACTCGGAGTCCGTACGCCCGCGCCGTTTCCGGGATGAACTGCCAGATCCCGGCGGCGCCGGCCCGGCTCACGGCCGTCGGCGAGAATCCGCTTTCGATGATCGGCAGGAATCCGAAGTCGGCGGGCAGACCCTCCCGTTCGAGCCCCGAGGCAATCAGCGATCGATAGCGGGTTCCGCGGGTGAGCCACTGACTCATCCGGTCGCGGCCCGGGCCGGTGAAGTACCGGAGATAGCGGGCGACTTCCGGCCGCTGGAGCAGTTCGGCGGTCGCCACCGAGTCGGTTCCGGCGGCCTGCGACTGGGCGGCAAGCGCGCCGGGAAGCCCCAGGAGGGCCAGGGCGAGGATCGGGCGTACGGGTGTCATGCCCCGCGAAGGTGCAGGGGGCGGGCCGCCGATCGCCAATGGCCTAAGTGATTGCCGTATGGATGGTTACGGCTTGTCGGTCAGGGCAGGGGCACCGGGCGGGGCCGGACGGGGTTGCCGGCCGTACGGCTGACTCGGCCGGTAGCGGAGCACGGCCCGCCCGATCTCCGGGCGGGCACCCGGTGTGGCTACTGGCCGCGCTGCCGGCGCCGGCGGATCAACCCGGCGCCGACGATCCCGGCCAACCCGGTGGCGAGAAGCCCGATGGTCCCCGGTTCCGGCACCGGCGTCAATTCGAAGTTGTCGTTGACCGCGAAGCCGGACTGCCCGGCAAAGCCGAGCCGCACGTTGTCGACGTAGCCGCGATACTCGCGCGGCCAGGCACTCCCGACCCCGACGCTCACGGCCGCCACGTACGCCTGGCCGGTGTAGCACGAACTGGTGCTCCACCCCGAGAGCGAATAGGTCAGCAGCGGATTGGGGAAGAACGGATCGGCCTGGAGGCAGCCGGCGATGGTATAGCCCTGGCCGGGCAGCACCCGCCAGAAGTTCTGCCCCATCAGGTCCTGGTCGATCCACTGATCGTTGATCGTGGCGCTCGCGTCGGTGTAGTACTTCTCCCAGACCAGTTCGCTCTCGACCCCGCCGTCGTTGATCAGGAGCCGGAGCACCGGCGACTGGGCGTCCCACGGCACGTCGCTCGTCGGCGACACGACCGACTCGCGGAACCAGTCGAACGCCAGGCAGTCGAGCTGGCTCAGCAATCCGTAGCCGCCGGGCGGAGCGGCCCGGAGGTAGAACGCCCAGTCGAAGAGATCGCCGGTGGTTCCGAGTTGGAGCGAGGCGTTGCCGGAGCGCGGGTTGGCGGCCGAGATGAAGCCAGAGGCCGAGGCGCGGGCATCGGCCGTCCAGTTCGGATCGCCCGGGTACACCGCCGTGGGGCCGCCGCTATGGGCACACGGCCGGGCGGCTTCGGCGACGGACGGGGCCAGCGCGAGCGCGAGGGGAATGGCAAAGCTGACGAGACTCGAACGGGGCATCGGACACCTCTCCTGAAGGCTCCAATGGCAAACGACGTGCCCAGGAAGTTGACGCCTCCAGGAGTTTGACACCCCTCGGCGGCCCGTTACGGGCACCGATGCGACAGGTCAGGCCGGGATCGAAGTCCGGCCGGATTTCGGCCCGGTTCGCCTTGGCTAAGCTGTTTTGTTGATTTGGGTTATGACGGTGGAGCGAAGCGACCCTGGGGGCGGTCGTCGATGCAGGGAAGCGCATTCCGAACCCGCGAGGCGTCAGGCGGGTGTCGCGTCGGCGCCGGGGGTGTGCTCCCGGCGCCTCAGGTCGTTGCGGTCGTGCCCCCGGCCTGGGTGGTGATCTGCCCGAAAATCGTCGTGGCCGGGCCAAGGGTCAGGGTTCGCGCCGCGATGGTGGTGGGCGCGCCGCCGGTGCCGATGACCGAACCGGCCGCGATCCTGACCTCGTCCTCCCCGATGATCGGACCGGCCACGAACCCGCCCTGACCGACGGAAATCGGGGCTCGGCTCACCAAGCTCCCGGTGATCTCGACTTCGGGCTCGATCAGGATCTCGCCGTGGGTCTTGATGCTGCCGCGAATCCGCGAACCCCGACCGACCACCAGGCGTCCCCGCACCACGAGATTGCCGTCGACGTCGGTGCCGGCGGGAAGGTGGAGGTCGGCCTCGATCCGGAGGTGGTCGCCGATCCGGCGCGCGTCCTCCGGCGGAACGAAGGGGGTGCGGGGCGCGGTCGGTGCCGGCGCCGCCGGGGCCGTACCGCTGGTGACGATTTCCGGTGCCCCGATCCGGTCGAACCGCACGCCGGGGCCGAGTCGAACCGCCCGGTCCGACGATGCCCGGCCGGCGAGCGCGCTGCCGGCGCCGATGTCGAGCGGGCCGGCCGCGTGGATCCATCGGAGGACCCGGGAGCCCTCGCCTAACGTCGCGCCCTGGTCGGCCAGGATGGCGCGGTAGGCGGTGCGCGGCCCGCCCAGGAACGGGGCGCGGGCGTGGATTTCCTGGACGAAGGTCTGATCGCCGGGCACCGGGGCGCCGGTCTCGAGGACCATGACGCGATCCTGGACGGTCGCCTGACCCGGGGCCAGGACGCCCGTGGCCTCGCGGACCCGGCCGAACAGGGTCCCGTCGGGCAACCGACCCAGGAAATCGGCCGGGGTTTCGGCGGGCAGCCGGTCGAGCTGGCCGGCGAGGTAGCCGCGGAAGCCCTTGGCCAGGAACGCGACGTCACCGGCGTCGCGCGGTACCACGGTCAGGGGCGCCAGATCGGTCGGCCGCAGCAGCTCGATGATGGCCGGCAGGAGCGGCAGCAGGAACCACAGGATCGTGGCGGCCAGGAAGATCGTCACCGCGGTCGCGTTCACGCCGGGCCTCCGATCGACGGGCCGTTCCGATAGCGCTCGGTCTTCTGCCAGGTATGGTCCTCGCCCCGGAATCGGCCGACCAGCTGGGACAGCGTGGCCACCGATACCGACGTCAGGCTGACCAGGAAGCCGAAGAGCAGGAACGGCAGGAGACGGATCCGGTTCCGCGATCCGTCGAGCCGGGCGGCCGTGGCCACTTCGAAGAACGCGGCAAAGTTTCCGAGGGTGCTGTAGGTGGCCACCGCCAGGATCGGCAGGATCCCGGTGGAGATTTGATAGCCGAGGTAGTAGAGCGTGGTGGCGAGGCCCCAGCCGATGAGCAGGAGCGGGCCCATCGCGAAGACGCCGAGGAGGAGAAGCCCATCGAGGGCGACCAGCGGCCGCAGGTGCGCCGGCTTGGCCAGGATCCGACCGGTATAGGCCGCGAGCGCCTGGTTGTGGCCCCGAGCCCAGCGCTTGATCTGGCGAATCCGGGTCGGCCAGGTCTCCGGCACTTCCTCGTAGCACTCGCTGCGATTCTGGTAGACGACCTGCCAGCCGCCGAGGATCAGGCGGTAGGTGACGTCGGTGTCCTCCGCGAGCGTGTCCTCCCGCCAGCCGTCGACCGCCTCGAGCGCGCTCCGGCGGACCCCGCCGACCGTGCCACCGTACTGCGGCACCAGGTCGAGGTTCATCCGGGCCTGCTGGTCCACCTGGTAGCCGCCCGACCGCTCGAGGTCGAGCAACCGGGTCAGGAGACTCCGACTCACGTTGAGCGGCACCACCCGGCCCATGACGGCCCCGACCTCGGGGTCGAAGAACGGCGCCACGAGCTGCTTGATCAGACCCTGGCCCGGGAGGTAGTCCGCGTCGAAGATGAGGTGGACCTCGCCGGCGATCGTCGGAAAGGCCTCGGCCAGCGCGGCCGCCTTGCCGGGTCGACCGTCGGTCCGGTGGTACGGCTTGACCCGGGCGGGGTGCCGCGCCGCGTAGGCGTCGAGAATGGCGCGGGTGCCGTCGGTCGAGCGGTCGTTGATCGGCACGATGACGAGGCGATCGGCCGGGTAGTCGGCGGCCAGGAGCGCGTCGAGCATCCCGGCGATGACCTTCTCCTCGTTGTGCGCCGGGACCAGCACCGACACGTGGGGCCAGTCCGCGACGCCGATGTCGACGTAGGGCTGCCGGTGGGTGCCGAAGAGCCGGTTCAGCGTGAAGAGGTAGTGCCGGAGCGTGTAGACCACCACGATCCCGACGATGACGAGCAGGGGAATCAGGAGCGCGGTCCTCATGGGCGCGGCACCTCTTCCCACAGCGCCGACGGCCAGCTCATGGCCCAGCCGTAGAAGGCGACGAAGACCATCACGTCGAGGAGGATCCCGAACAGCAGCGCCAGCACCGGCATGGCCACCAGCGTCAACTGGGAGACGACCAGCGCGTGGAACATGGCCTGGAGCGGGAGGAAGATCGCCAGGTGCCCGAGCACCATGGCGGTCAGGAGGATCTTCCGGAGCACGCTCAGGTCGAAGAGGTAGAACGTGAAGCCGAGCACCAGGGGCACGAGGCCCATCACGACCAGGCCCGCCTGGAGATGGCCCACCACGTACTCGGACAGGCGGTAGGGGAACTGGTCGGGCCAGAAGGCAAAGAACCCGACGGCGGTGGTGAGGACCACGGCCACGGCCCGCAGGAAGTACGCGGCCGGGAGCCAGCGCCCTCGGAGGGCCAGGCTGATCACGATCAGGCCGGCCACCACGCCGGCGGCGATGGCCAGGTCGCGCGGCATCGGGACCGGGGCGTCGAACGCCACCGTCGGCACCGTGAACTCGACCGGGCCGAACGCGGTCGGCCGTTCCACCACCGGCCCGGGGAGGCCCAGGGCCGCGTGGATCCGGCGGAACAGGGTCCCCCAGAACGCGCCTAACGTCGGCAGGAGGGCCACGAACCCGGCCAGGCCCGCCACCCCGAGCAGCAGGCTCGCCGAGAGCCGGCGGCCGGCGTTGGGCAGCCGGAGCATGGCCCGGTGGGCCTCGATCCGACCGCCCCGGGCGCCTCGCTGACTGAGGACCCGGAGGAGGCGCTCGCGGTCGGTGAGCCTACCAGTGACGGGCGACGCCAAGGCGGCCTCCGGTCCGTCGATAGAACGGGTTGTGGTAGGTCTCGCCACCGAGGATCAGGCTCCACCGCGAGCCGAGCCACTCTTCGTACTCGACCCCGAACTCCTCGCTCGAGAACGCCCGCAGCGCCGGCTGCGTCCCCAGCAACTGGTACGACTCCCGTCCGGCGTTGCCTCGAAGGACCAGCCGACGCTGGCCGGCCCGGCCGAACGTCAGGGCCCCAAACCCGCGGGCCGAGCGTTCGGCGCCCGGGTTGCTCCAGTTGATTCGGGCACCGCCCTCGATCACCACGCCGTCGAAGTAGTAGGCCAGGCTGCCGAACACCGAGCGATCGCGGTACACGTCCTTCGACCGGATAGTGGTGAAGCCGACCCCCGCGATCAGCCGGTCGGCGGGGAGCAGTTTGCGATGGAGCGAGACGTCGAACCGGAAGTCGGGGAGCACGAACCGCCCGGTGCCGCCGCCCACCGAGGTGGTCGCGAACCACTTGGAGCCGAACGCGTGCCGGAGGCCGATCCCGGCCCAGGTGCCTCGATCGCCGAAGGCCTCCTGCCATCGGGTTTCGGCCAGGATCAGGTCCCGCGATCCGGCGGCAA
>JAEUJH010000423.1 GCA_016794825.1 Gemmatimonadota bacterium | reverse complement strand
TGGCCGAGGCCGCCCAGGAAACGACTCGAGGCGCCACGGACGCCCTGCGGGCGGGCGAGATGGTCGCCCGGCTGGCGGGCCAGCTCGACGCCCAGGTCAACCGATTCAAGATCGACGCGGCCGACGCCACGGTGGCGCCGGTCGAGACCACCAAGCCGAAGAAGGCCGCGTCGAATGGCCGGCCGGCCCTTGCGGGAGCCCGGCGCTGAGCCGGGAGGGAGAGCAGATGCGATTCGCCGATTTCGGAGTCCGGGCCAAACTCGGAGTGCTGGCCGGGGCCGCGGCCGCCGTCCTGATCGTGTTCGGCCTCGTCGCCGTCGCGACGCTCCAGCGGGTCCAGGTCAACGGACCCCTGTACCGCTCGATCGTCACTCAGAAGGACCTGGTGGCCGACATCCTGCCGCCGCCCCATTACATCATCGAAAGCCACCTGGTGGCCCAGTTGATGGTGCGGGCGCGCGACGCGGCGGACCTGCCCGGTCTGGTCGAGCGGGGCGGGAAACTCGAACAGGAATTCGAGACGCGCCGGGCCGTGTGGGACAGCGTCCTGGTTGTGGGGCCCCTCAAAGCCGGCCTCGCGGAGGCGGCTGCCGCCGCCTCCGCCTACTACCGGATTCGGGACGACGAGCTGATTCCCGCCCTCCGCGCCGGTCGGACCGACCAGGCGGTGCGGCTCCTCGACGGCCCGATGGCCGAGGCGTTCGAGCGCCACCGCCAGGCCGTCGATCGCGTGGTGGCCCTGTCGACGGAGGCGAGCGGCGTCATCGAGGCGTCGACCCGGTCCGAGACCCGCACCGGTCTGCTCCTCCTCATCGGCCTCGGGCTGGTCGGCACCGCCGGAACGATCGGGCTGGCCCGGTGGGTTGCCAGTCGGATTGCCCGACCGCTCGGTGAGGCCGTGGTGGCCATCGAGGACGTGGCGCGCGGCCGGTTGGCGGTCGCCACCCGGGCCGACTCCACCGACGAAGTCGGCCGGATGCTCGAGGCCATTCAGGGCGCGGCCGCGGGCATGCGAACCGCCCTCCAAACGGACGTCGTCGACTGGCAGACGGTCGGGCGCCAGCGGGAGGAGGCGACCCGCTCCCGGCAGATGATCGAAAACGCCCCGATCAATATCATCTTTGCCGACCGCGACCTGGTCATGCGCTACGCCAATCCATCGGCCATCGCGCTCTTCCGCCAGCTCGAACGGTACCTCCCGATCCGCGCCGAGCAGCTGATCGGCAGCTCGATCGACGTCTTCCACAAGAATCCGTCGCATCAGCGCCGGTTGCTGGCCGACCCCGCCAACCTCCCGCACCGGGCCCGGATCAAGATCGGCCCGGAGGACGTGGATCTCCTGGTGGCGGCCATTCGCGACGAGGCGGGGAACTACGTCGGGCCGATGCTGGCCTGGGAAGTCGTCACCGCCCGGGTCGAAGCGGAGCGGAAGGTCCAGGACGCGCAGGCCCGCGAAGCCGCCGCGGCCGCCGAACTGCGAGCCAAGGTCGACGAACTGCTCTCCGTCGTCCAGTCGGCGCAGCGGGGCGACCTCACCCGTCAGGCGAACGTGTCCGGATCGGACGCCGTCGGCCAGCTGGGCGATGGCCTGACCGGCTTCTTCGGCAGCCTCCGCGACACGATCCGCGAGATGGCGGGGCTGGCGGCGCTGGTCTCCAACTCGTCGGAACAGCTCCGGGAAACCAGCCAGTCCCTCAGCGCCGCCGCCGAGGAGACCTCGGCCCAGGCCAACGTGGTCTCGGCCGCCTCGGAGGAAGTGAGCCGCGGGGTCCAGTCGAGCGCGGCGGCCACCGAGGAACTCGGGGCCAGCATCCGCGAAATCTCCAAGAACGCCTCCGAAGCGGCCCGGGTGGCGAGCCAGGCCGTCGAAATGGCTGCCACCACCGACACGACCGTCCGCGAACTCGGCCGCTCCAGCGCCGAGATCGGCGACGTCGTCAAGGCCATCACCGCCATTGCCCAGCAGACCAACCTCCTGGCCCTCAACGCCACCATCGAGGCGGCGCGCGCGGGGGAGGCGGGCAAGGGCTTCGCGGTCGTGGCCAACGAAGTCAAGGAACTCGCCAAGCAGACCGCCAAGGCCACGGAAGACATCGGCCAGCGGGTCGAGACGATCCAGGTCGACACCCGGCGGGCCGTCGCGGCGATCGGCGACATCACCGAGATCATCCGGCGGATCAACGAGATCCAGACCGCCATCGCGGGCGCCGTGGAGGAACAGTCGGCGACCACCAACGAGATGAGCCGCAGCGGGACCGAGGCGGCTCGGGCGACCAGCGAGATCGCGAACAACGTGACCAGCGTGGCCCAGGCGGCGCGCGACACCTCGGAGGGGGCCATGAAGAGCCACCGCGCGGCCGTCGAACTCGCCGAAGCGGGCGATCGCCTCAAGCAGATGGTAGCGCAGTTCACCCTCGAGCGCTCCGCCGAGCGCCCGACCCCGGCCGCGCCTCGACCGGCGTCGCCCCGACGGACCCCGGCCCTGGTGAGTTGAGGTCACGATGAACGAAATGGACGACGTCGTCCGCGAGTTCCTGGTCGAGAGCAACGAAGGTCTCGACCAGCTGGACCGCGACCTGGTGGCCCTCGAGCAGGATCCCGGCAACCGGGACCTTCTCGCCCGGATCTTCCGGTGCATCCACACCGTCAAGGGCACCTGCGGCTTCCTCGGCTTCTCCAAGCTCGAGTCGGTCACCCACGTCGGCGAGAGCCTCCTGGCCCTCCTCCGTGACGGGGCCCGCCGGATGAACCCGGACCGCGCCACCGCGCTGCTCCGTCTCGTCGATGCCGTCCGGGAAATCCTCGGCCACATCGAGCAGAGCGGGGAAGAGGGCGACGGGAACTACGACGCCCTGGTCGCGACCCTGACGGAACTGCAGGGTCCCGATGCGCCGGCCGCGGCCGCCCCCGCCGAGCCCGAGGCCGAGCCCGAAGCGCCGGCCAAGAACATGGGCGACATCCTGATCGAACGCGGTCTCGTCGAGCCGGAACAGGTGGCCGAGGCGGCGGAAGAGCAGAAGAAGGGCGACCCGCGCCGGATCGGCGAGATCCTGGTCGAGAAGGCCCACGTGCCGCCCCACGCGATCGTCGAGGCCCTGGAATCCCAGACCGACGCCAAGCCCGGGTCGTCGGTCGCTGACTCCAGCGTCCGGGTCGACGTCGGCTTGCTCGATCGGCTGATGAACCTGGTCGGCGAACTCGTCCTGGCCCGGAACCAGATCGTCCAGCACCCGATCGTCGGGCAGGACGGCATGCTGGCGGCGACCTGTCAGCGGCTCAACCTGATCACGACCGAACTGCAGGAGGGGGTCATGAAGACCCGCATGCAGCCGATCGGGACCATCTGGAGTCGGTTCCCCCGCGTCGTCCGCGACCTGTCGGTCACCTGCAAGAAGCAGGTCCGGGTCGAGATGGAAGGCAAGGAAACCGAACTCGACCGGACCATCATCGAGGCCATCAAGGACCCGCTCACCCACATCGTCCGGAACTCGGTCGACCACGGCATCGAGAAGCCCGCCGACCGGGTCAAGGCCGGCAAACCCGCCGAAGGCTGCCTCCAGATGAGGGCCTTCCACGAGGGTGGCCAGGTCAACATCGAGATCATCGACGACGGCGGCGGGATCAACCCGGTCAAGATCAAGGCCAAGGCCGTGCAGAAGGGGCTCCTGACCCAGGAGCAGGCCGACCGGATGTCGGACCGCGAGGCGGTCAACCTGATCTTCGCGCCCGGGTTCTCCACCGCCGAACAGGTCACCAACGTGTCGGGCCGGGGTGTCGGGATGGACGTGGTCCGGACCAACATCGAGCGGATCGGCGGCACCGTCGACGTCACCAGCGTCCTCGGCCAGGGCACCACGCTCCGGATCAAGATCCCGCTCACCCTGGCCATCGTCCCGGCGCTGATCGTGTCCGCCGGGTCGCAGCGGTACGCCATTCCGCAGGTGAGCCTGGTCGAACTGGTCCGGGTCGATGGCGACGACATCCCGCGCGCCATCGAGACCATCGACGGCACGCCGCTCTATCGGCTCCGCGGCAATCTGCTGCCGCTGGTCCAGCTGACCCACGCGCTACGCCTGGTGGCGAACCGCTGGGCGCCGCCGACCGATCGGCCGATCAACATCGTCGTCCTCCAGGCCGACGGCGTCACCTTCGGCCTGGTCGTCGACGACGTCAACGACACCCAGGAAATCGTGGTCAAGCCCCTGGGCAAGCACCTCAAGGGTCTGACCGGGTTTGCCGGCGCCACCATCATGGGCGACGGCCGGGTGGCCCTCATTCTCGATGTGTTCGGCATCGCCCAGGGCGCCGGGGTGGCCGGCAAGGTTCGCGACCGGTCGATCCCCGGCGAATCCCTCCAGGTCGCCGATGCCGATCAGTCGGTCTGGCGGACGCTGCTCCTCTTCGACGTCGGCGAGGGCCGCCGGTTCGCGGTGCCGCTCTCGTCGGTGGCCCGGCTCGAGGAGTTCCCGCCCACCGCGGTCGAGATCGCCGAAGGGCGCGAAGTGGTCCAGTACCGCGGCGGCATCATGCCGCTCGGCCGGGTGGCCGACGTCCTCGGCTGCGCCGACAGCCGCGACCCCGAGGCCAACCTCGCGGTGGTGGTGCACGGCGCCGGTCGGGAACGGGTGGGGCTGGTGGTCGGTCGGGTCCACGACATCGTCGAGGAATCGGTGACCTACCCGCCGGAGACCGCCGGTCGGATCGTGGCGGTGTCGACGGTCATTCAAGGCAAGGTCACCGACGTCCTCGACGTCGGCGCCCTGGCCCGGAGTTTCGGAACGCTGCAAACCTATGGAGGTCACGGTGGCTGAGTCGCGCCAGCTGTGCACGTTCGTCGTCGATGGCCTCCTCCTGGGGATCGACGTCCGCCAGGTCCAGGAGGTCTTCCGCAGCCAGGAAATGACGGCGGTTCCGCTCGCGGATCCGTCGGTGGCCGGGCTGCTCAATCTCCGCGGTCAGATCGTCACCGCCATCGACCTCCGGACCCGGCTGGGCCTCGGGCCCCGGCCGGACGGCATCGACCCGATGCACGTGGTCATTCGGACCGATGACGGCGCCGTGAGCCTGCTGGTCGACGAGATCGGCGACGTCATCGAGAGTGGTGACGACGTCCTCGAGCGGCCGCCCGAAACCCTGGTCGGTGGGGTTCGGCGGATGATCCAGGGTGTCTACAAACTCGCCGGCCGGCTCCTTCTCGTCCTCGACACGGAGACCGCGCTCACCTTCGACGTGGTTCGGGGCTGAGCCCGGGAGAACGACTCACATGCGCGCACTGATCGTCGACGACTCGCGGGCCATGCGAACGATGCTGGGCCGGATGATGGCCGAGTTCGGATTCGAGATCCTCCAGGCCGGTCACGGCAAGGAGGCGCTGGCCGTCCTCGAAGCCAACGGCCGCCCCGACGTGATGCTCCTCGACTGGAACATGCCCGAGATGAACGGGTTCGAGCTCCTGGTCACCGTCCGGGGCGACGCTCGGTGGAGCGACCTCCCGATCATCATGGTCACCACCGAGACCGAGATGGCCCAGGTGGCCAAGGCCATCGAGCACGGCGTCAACGAGTACGTGATGAAGCCGTTCACCAAGGACGTGCTGCTGAGCAAGCTCGAGCTGCTGGGGCTGGTGGCCGCGTGACCGGACCCAAGATCCGCGTCCTCGTCGTCGACGACTCGGTCGTCGTTCGCCGGATCGTCACCGAAGTGCTCGGGCAGGCGCCCGACATCGAGGTGGCCGGGATCGCGGCCAACGGCAAGATCGCCGTCCAGAAGCTGACCCAGGTAGCACCCGACCTGGTCACGCTCGACGTCGAGATGCCCGAAATGGACGGCCTCGCGACGCTCAAGGCGATCCGGGCCACCCATCCCCGGCTCCCGATCATCATGTACAGCACCCTGACCGAACGGGGTGCCGTCACGACGCTCGAGGCCCTCGCCGCGGGCGCGACCGACTACGTCACCAAGCCGGCCAACGTCGGCAGCGTCAACGAGGCTCGCGACCGGATCGCCACCGAGCTCGTCCCGAAGGTGCGCGCGCTCTGCGGGCGAGTCGAGCGGCGCCCCTTCAAGCCGGCCACGCCGACGGCCGCCGCGGCCCACCCGGCCGCGCCCGCGCGCCCCCGGAACCCGTCGCTGCCTCAGCGGGTCGACGTCGTGGGGATCGGCAGCTCGACCGGGGGCCCCAACGCCCTCACCGAACTGTTCGCCAAGCTGCCGGCGTCCTTCCCGGTGCCGATCGTCGTGACCCAGCACATGCCGCCGCTCTTCACCCGGTACCTGGCCGAACGGCTCAATGAGGTGAGCGGCCTCACGGTTCGCGAGGCCACCAACGGCGTCCGGCTCGAGCCCGGAACGGCGTGGGTCGCCCCCGGCGACCACCATCTGACGATCCGGCAGGACGGACCCCGGATGACGGTCGTGCTCAACCAGGAGCCGCCCGAGAATAGCTGCCGGCCGGCCGTCGACCCGATGTTCCGGTCGCTCGCCGCTGGGTACGGCGCCAAGGTCCTCGGGGTGGTCCTGACCGGCATGGGCCACGACGGCGGCGTCGGGGCCGACCACATCAAGGCCGCCGGCGGCCAGGTGATCGTCCAGGACGAAGCGACCTCCGTCGTGTGGGGCATGCCGGGCACGGTCGCCGACGCCGGGTTGGCGGATCAGGTGCTCCCGCTGCCCGCCATT
>JAEUJH010000415.1 GCA_016794825.1 Gemmatimonadota bacterium | reverse complement strand
GACGCTGGCCGAGTTTGCCCAGGAGCGGATGTTCGGCCCGCTCGGGATGCGCGACACCCGGTTCCTGGTGGACCGCGCGGCCGTGATCCCGAACCTGGCCGAGAGCTACTCGCCGCGCGATCGCGGCTTTCGGGTGCAGCGGAACCCGTACGACGGCGCCATCATGGGAGCCGGCGGAATCCACAGCACGGTGGAGGACTTCGGACGCTGGCTCGACAATTACGACGCCGCCACGGTCGGCGGGCGCGACGTGATCACGACGATGACCACCGCCACCAAGCTCAACAACGGCCAGCCGGCCGCCTCCGGTCCGGGGCTGGCCTACGCGGTCGGCCTGACGGTCGGGACGGTCCGCGGTCTTCGGGTCGTGTCGCACGGGGGCGCCTGGGGCGGGTTCCGGGGACACTTCCTCCGCTTTCCCGATCAGCGGTTTGCCGTGGCCACCTTCTGCAACGTGACCAACGCCGGCCCCGATTCGCTCGCCCAGAAGGTGGCCGCCGTCTACCTCAGCGACCGGATGGGACCAGACACCGCGGCGGCATGGGCCGAGGCGCTCGGGGCGGCGCCCAAGGTGGCGGTGCCGACCGCGGAACTGAGCCGGCTGGTCGGTGTCTGGCGCAACGAAGAGCGCGGCGAGGTCCGCCGCACCCGGCTCAAGGGCGACACGCTGATGGCGGACGGCCAGACCCCGACGCCGTACATTCCGTTAGGCGGCGGCCGGTTCCGCACCGACGGCCGGACCGAGGTCCGCTTCGAGGGCGACGGGCCCAACCCGACCCGGATGGTGGTCCGCACCCCGGGCGGCTCGGGGACCTTCGTCCGGGCCGACACCGCCGCGCTCGACGCCGCCAAGCTGGCCGAGTACGCGGGCGACTATCGGAGCGACGAGATCGAGACGACCCATACCTGGAAGGTCGAGAAGGGCCAGCTCGTCGTCTCCGCGGGCTACCGCCGACTGGGCGTTCTGGAACCGACCTATCGCGACGGCTTTACCCGGGGCGGAGCCGTCATCGACGTGATCCGCGACAAGAAGGGGAAGATCACCGGATACCTGGTCGAGTCCGGCCGGGTCCGTCACCTCCGCTTTACCCGGGTGCGGTAGCCCGATGCGCCGGCGCGACTTCGTGGCGACGACCGGCGCGACGTGGGCCGCGCTGGCCACGCCGCCCGCCGTCCTCCGCGTCAGCCGTCGGCGCGGAATCGATCCGACCCGGCTCCAGGCCGTGCTCGACGAGGCCGCCAAGGCCCTCGGCGTGGTCGGGGCCCAGCTGGCCGTGTTCGACGGCACCACGCTCCACGAGTGCGCCACCGGGATGGCCAACCGGGAACGGGGTCTCGCGGCGTCGACCGACACCCTGTTCCAGATCGGCTCCACCACCAAGGTCTTCAACGCCAGCATGATCATGGCGCTGGTGGATCGAGGAGTGCTCGACCTCGATCGGCCGGTGAGGTCCTACATCACGGACTTTGCGCTCGCCGAGCCGGAGTGGGCGGCGCGGATCACCCTGCGGCAGCTGCTCTCGATGTCGGCGGGCCTCGACAACGGATCGTACTCGGACCACGGCCGTGGCGACGACGCGCTCGACCGCTACGTGGCGGCGATGGTGTCGATCCCCAACATCTTCGAGCCCGGAACCGGGTTCGGGTATTCCAACGCGGGCAGCAACGTCGCCGGGCTGGCGGCTCAGCGGGCCACGCGCCGGAACTGGGATGCCCTGCTCCGCGATCACCTGCTCCGGCCCCTGCGGCTCGAGCGGTCCGCCACCTTTCCGGAAGAGCTGCTCTTCCACTCCGTGTCGCTCGGCTACCGTCTGGGCCAG
>JAEUJH010000354.1 GCA_016794825.1 Gemmatimonadota bacterium | reverse complement strand
AGTCGCAGTGCAGCGCCGCATCTTCGAAGCAGAACATGACGCGTTCCGGGCCGCCTTCCGGACCTTTGCCGAGCGCGAGATCGCGCCGTTCCACGCCCAATGGGAAAAGGCCGGTCGAGTGCCCCGAGCGCTCTGGGAGTCGGCCGGGGCGCAGGGGTTCCTCTGCATGGACGTGGCCGAGGAGTATGGCGGCAGCGGGGTCGACGATTTCCGCTACAACGTCGTCATCACCGAGGAGCTGGTTCGACTGGGCGCTCACGGCCCAGGCTTCCCGCTCCACACCGATATCGTGGTGCCCTACCTGAGCCGGCTGGCGACACCCGAACAGAAGCGGCGCTGGTTGCCGGATCTGGTCCAGGGGCGGCGGATCGGCGCGATCGCCATGTCCGAGCCTTCGGCGGGGAGCGACCTTCAGGGTGTTCGGACCACCGCCATCCGCCAGGGCGACCACTACCTCGTCAACGGGCAGAAGACCTTCATCAGCAACGGGATCCTGGGCGACCTGATCGTGACCGTGGCCCGGACCGATCCGGCGGCCGGCCACAAGGGCATCAGCCTGCTGGTGATCGAGGAAGGGATGGAGGGCTTCGAACGCGGCCGCCAGCTCGAGAAGATCGGTCAGCACGCGCAGGACACGGCCGAGTTGTTCTTCCGCGACGTCAAGGTGCCGGTGGCCAATCTACTGGGACAGGAGGGCCGCGGCTTTGCCTACCTGATGGAGAACCTGCCGGTCGAACGCCTGATCATCGCCATCGGATCGGTGGCCTCCGCCGCCACGGCGCTCGACCTGACGGTGCGCTACTGCCGGGAACGGGAGGCCTTCGGCAAGAAACTTACGGCGCTCCAGCACGTCCGGTTCGAACTGGCGGAGATGGCGACCGAGGTGTCCATCGGCCAGGCCTACGTCGACCGGTGCGTCGAGGAACTGGGCCGGGGCGCCCTGTCCACCGAGACCGCCTCGATGGCCAAGTGGTGGTGCACCGACATGGCCCAACGAGTAGCGGATCGGGGACTCCAACTGTTCGGCGGCTACGGATACATGACGGAATACCCGATTTCGAAGATCTACGCCGACCACCGGGTCTCCCGGATCTATGGCGGCGCCAACGAAATCATGAAGGAGATCATCGGACGACGCCTGGCGTCGGGCGACTGACTTCATGACGCCTCCCACTCCTCGGGCATCGTGGTACGGCTGGTACGTGGTCGCCGTCCTGATGCTGGCCTACGTCTGTTCCTTCGTCGACCGGCAGATCCTGGCGCTGATGGTGGTGCCGATCCGCCGCGACCTCGGGATCAGCGACACCCAGATGAGCCTGCTGATGGGGCTCTCCTTTGCCCTGTTCTACAGCTTCCTGGGTCTTCCGATCGGCCGGTTGGCCGATCGGGCCAGCCGGCGAACGATCATCTCGTGGGGCATCGCGATCTGGAGCCTGATGACCGCCTTCTGCGGGCTGGCCCGCAACTACGGTCAACTGTTCCTGGCGCGGATGGGGGTCGGGGTCGGCGAGGCGGCGCTCTCGCCACCCGCCTACTCGATGATCGCCGACTACTTCCCGCGGGAGCGACTGGGAACGGCCATCGGCGTCTACTCGCTCGGCATCTATCTCGGCAGCGGTCTGGCGATGATGCTGGGCGGTTGGATTACCGGGCGGGTTTCGGGCACCGAGTCCTGGATGGTCCCGCTGCTCGGCGCGATGCGGCCGTGGCAGGTCGTCTTCCTGATCATCGGGATTCCGGGGTTGCTGCTGGCGCTCTGGACGGCCACCCTCCGGGAGCCGGTTCGCGGCGCGATGGGGGGCCGGGCCACGACGGTGGCCTTGCCGTTCAAGGAAGTGCTCCGGTACATCAAGTCCCATCGAGTCGCGTTCCTCGGCCACAACCTCGGCTTTGCCTTCATCGCGTTGGTGAACTACGCCTGGGCCTACTGGGTGCCGACCTGGCTCCAGCGAGCGCACGCGTGGACGCCGCAGCAAGTCGGCCTGACGTACGGCCTCTGGACCGCCACCTTCGGCGTCCTCGGGGTCGTGACCGGCGGGTGGCTGGGCGACCGGCTGGCCCGGGCCGGCCACCCCGACGCGAAGCTGCGCGTCGGCTTGATCGGCATCGCCGGCGAACTGGTGGCGGGGTTGCTCTTCCTCCTGGCGCCGACCGAGTGGATGACGGTCGCGTTGATTCCGTCGACCTTCTTTGCCTCGTTCGGGTTCGGCGCGGCCGCGGCCGCCATTCAGGAGATCTCGCCGGTTCCGATGCGGGCCCAGACGTCGGCGCTCTACCTGTTCGTGATCAACCTGATCGGGCAAACGCTCGGCCCCTTCTTCGTGGCGGGCCTGACCGACTACGTGTTCAAGGACGACCTCCGGATCGGCGACTCGATCCTGGTGGTGACGATCAGTGGGCTGATCCTGGCCGCGGTGTCGTTCCGAGTGGCGCTGGCACCCTTCCGGCGGGCGGCCGCGGCCAGCCAGGCGTGGCAGCCGGAAGCGGCGAGCGGTTGAGACTGATGGCGAGGCAGGCACGACCATGACGGACGCGCGACGGGGCGGATTCTCGGTCTCGGTGTCGAAAGACTACCTGACGTTTTCCGCCGCCCATTTCCTGACCATTCCCGGCCACAAGTGCGAGGCCCTCCACGGCCACAACTACGTCGTCACGGTGGTGGTGGACGGCGCGGTCGACCGCACCACCGGCTTCGTGGTCGATTTTGCGGTGGTCAAGAAGGTCCTCCGCCCCCGGATCGACGCCATCGATCACCGGGTGCTGGTGCCGACGGAGAACCCCGCCGTCGTCCTCCGCACCGAGGGCGACTCGACGATCGTCGACTATCGGGGTGTCCGCCGGTTCCAGTTTCCGACGGCGCACGTGGCCGCGGTCCCGGTCTCGGACACCACGGCCGAGTTGCTGGCCGAGTACCTGGCTCGGGCGGTGGTGACGGGTCTGGCGGCCGAGGGCTGCCGGGGGGTCAGCGGGGTGACGGTCGACGTGGAGGAGAGTCCGGGCCAGAGCGGCCGGTTCCACCTGACGTTGGAGGGAGAGTCTCGATGACCGCCGCCGACCGACTCGACTCCCAATCGCTGGCCGCGGCGCTCGCGACCCTGCCTGGCTGGGAGGGCGACGGCGAGACGATCCGCCGCGTCTACCGCACCGACGGGTGGCGCGGATCGATGCTGGTGGCCAACGCCATCGGCTTCATTTGCGAAGCGGCGGACCATCACGCCGATGTGCTGGTGACCTGGCCTCGGGTGACGGTGACCCTGTCGACCCACAGCGCGGGTGGCGTCACAGCCAAGGATCTCGAGGTGGCCCGACTGATCGACCGCCAGATCGGCTGGCGGCCGCCGGCCGGATCGTCGCTCCAGGGCCCGGAGCGGCCGTTCGTCGAGTGAGGATCAGTCGCCGAACGAGATCCCGAGGTTGCGGGCGGTCATGATGATCCCGCTGTCGAGCGGCACCAGTTTCTGCTTGCCCATGATGTCGGCGATGGGCCGCCGGCTGACGGTGGGCGGGGTGTAGACCACGACCGACCCGAAGGCGTTTTCGGCGATGGCGCGCACCGCCGCCGAACCGAACCGCAGGGCCAGGAGCCGATCGAAAGTGGTCGGTGAGCCACCACGCTGCAGGTGACCGAGCACCAGACTGCGGGTTTCCTTGCCGGTCTTCTCGGTAATGGCGGCCGCCACCTGCGAGGCAATGCCGCCGAGCCGCTCGACCGATCCGGTCTTGGCCGCCTCCAGCAACGCCACCCGTCCATCCGCCGGCCGCGCCCCTTCCGCCACCACGACGATCGAGAAATTGCGACCGGCCAGTTCCCGGGCCCGGATCTTTTCGCAGACCTTGTCGATGTCGAAGGGAATCTCGGGAATCAGGATCACGTCGGCGCTGCCCGAGAGGCCGCTGTGCAGGGCAATCCACCCGGCATAACGACCCATCAGCTCGACCACCATGACGCGGTCGTGGCTCTCGGCGGTGGTGTGGAGCTTGTCGAGCGCGTCGGTGGCGGTGGACACCGCGGTGTCGAACCCGAAGGTGGCTTCGGTGCCGACCACGTCGTTGTCGATCGTCTTCGGTACCCCGACGACCGGGATCCCCTTCTTCCAGAGATCGTGGGCAATGGTCAGGCTGCCATCGCCGCCGATGGCGACCAGCGCGTCGAGCTGGTGCTCCCGGAACGCCTCGACCAGTTCGTCGGAGCGGTCGACTTCCTGGACGGAACCGTCCGGCATCCGGGTGGGCCAATGGAACGGGTTGCCCCGATTGGTGGTGCCGAGGATCGTGCCCCCGAGGTGGGTGATGCCGCGCACCTGATCGGGCCCGAGGTGCATGAGGCCCCCGCGGGGTTCGCCCCGACGGCGGTCGTGACCGCCGTACGGTTTGGCGTAGGCGAAGGTGAACCGGCCACCGCGACGGTAGAGGCCGTCATAGCCGCGCCGGATCCCGAAGGACTGCCAGCCGCGCTGGTGGGCCGAGAGCACGACGGCCCGGATCACGGCGTTCAGTCCGGGGGCATCGCCGCCACCGGTCGAAATGGCAATTCGCATCGCGATCCTGGCTCCCTTGGCGCGTTGAGGGCTCCGCCTAACCGGCGCGCCCGCCCTGCCTGATCAGTCGAACGACCTCACCGGGTTCGGCGTGGCGTCCGACGGCCTTCTTGGAAAAGACCAACTCGCCGTCGACCTTCACGTCGAAGATCCCGCCGCTGGAGGGGATCTGTTTGATCTCCACTCCGGGGAAGGCTTCCTCCAGCTCGACCGCCAGCCTGGCGGCCCGGGGCTGGTAGCTTCACTGAAGGCAATACTGGATCGAAACCTGCATTGGAGTTCCCCTCGGCTGGTCGGAGTATCGGTTGGCGCCGTATGCTAGTTAATCGGTCCGGCCCCGCCAAGGCCGGCCGGGGGGCCCGACGCCTGCTTGTCAGACTTTTCTAAGTGGCCTATTTATAACGTTATGCGCCTCTCGACCTGGACCCTGGCGGCACTGACCGCCGTGATCTGCTCGACCCCCGCCGCCGCCCAGCGACCCGGGGCGATCGAGGTGTCGGCGCTCGGAGTCTGGCACAATAAGACGACCACCATGGATGGCCTGCGCGGTTTCGGGGCCGGCGCCCGGATCGGGATCTGGCTGCCGGCCAACTTCGAGATCGAGGGCCAGCTGGACTACACCAGCCCGCGGAACTGGGCGGTCGACAACCGGTTCCAGCTCTTCCACGCGGCCGGCAGCCTCCTGTACAACATTCCGGTCGGCACCGGGAGCGTGTACCTCCGGGGCGGGTTCGGCAAGCTGATCCAGAAGAATTGCATCTACAACACGGTTCCCTGCTCATCCCATTCCGCCCTGACGGCGGCCGGCGGTTTCCGGGTTCCGGTCGGCGGCTCGGTGTCGTTCCGGGCGGAGGGAATGATCCGGAATCGGTCGGCCTATTCCTATACCTCGTTCGGCGCGAGCCTCGGGTTTTCGGTCCTGGGCGGTCGAGCGGGCGGAATCGACGCGGACGCGGATGGCGACGGCGTCGGCAACCGTCGTGACCGGTGCGGCGCCACGCCGCGCGGCGCCCTGGTGGACGAACGAGGGTGTCCGACGGACCGGGACGCCGACGGCGTCTTCGACGGCATCGACCGATGCCCGGGAACGCCGCGCGGGACCACCGTGGACGCCATCGGATGTCCGGCCAAATCCGACGATTGATCGCGGCGGCAATCGCCGCCTTCGGGATTCCGGTCGCCGCCGCCCAATCGCCCGAACCGGCGCGACCGGTCTGGCGGGCGCTCTACGTCAACGCCTGGGCGTTCGGATCCTCCCGATTCGAAGGACTGGTCCGGTTGGCCGACTCGACCGAGATCAACGCCCTCGTCATCGACGTCAAGGACGACACCGGCTACCTCACCTACCGCTCCACCGTTCCCACGGCCATCGCGATCGGGGCCAACGGACAACTCCGGGCCCGGGACGCGGCGTTCCGGATCGCCCGGCTCAAGGCCAAGGGTATCCGGCCGGTGGCCCGGATCGTCGTCGCCAAGGATCCGCTGCTGGCCCGGCAGAAGCCGGACTGGGCCATCCAGTCTTCCGGCGGCGGACTCTGGACCGACCGGAAAGGCACCGCCTGGGTCGACGCGTTCAACGATTCGGTCTGGGTCTACGCGGCCCAGCTCGGGCGGGAAGCCGTGGCGATCGGGTTCGAGGAAATTCAATACGACTACGTCCGCTTTCCGGACGAACCGCGGAGCCGGATGGCCACGGCGGTGTTCCCGTCGCAGCGGCCGGCCGAGACGTCGCGTGACGGCGTCCGCCGGAATCTCCAACTCCTCCGCGACCGGACCCGGGCGTTCGGCGCCGAGTTCTCGATCGACGTCTTCGGTCTGACGACCACGGCCGTGGACGACATGGGCATCGGGCAGCAGTGGGAGGATCTGGTCACCACCGCCGACGTCGTGCTGCCGATGGTCTATCCGAGCCACTACCAGCGCGGGGTCTACGGGTCGAGCCGTCCGAACGCGGATCCGTACCGGATGGTGAGCCGGGCGCTGCAGGACGGGCTCCGCCGGTCGGCGGCGATGACCGGTGCCACCACCGCCGAAATCCGGCCGTATCTGCAGGCGTTCACGCTGGGACAGCCCCGCTATCAGCCCTTCCACGTTCGGGAGCAGATCCGGGCGGCGGAGGAACTCGGGATCGGTTCCTGGGTGCTGTGGAATCCGGGGTCGCGATACGACCCCGCCATCTTCCGCTCGGAGGAGGAGGCGACGGCCGCGTTGGCCAGCGCCCGGACCCGGGCCGCCGAGGTCGCCGCCGGGGCGGCTGGCCGCGGGTCAGCCGCCGCGAACCGCCGCGGCGGCGCCGAGGATCGCCGTTAGGCTCCGCTCGACGTCGGCGTCGGTCGTGGCCCACGACGAGACGCTGATCCGCACCGCCCGTCGCCCCTGCCATTCGGTCACGCCGCACCAGCAGACCCCATCCGCCTGAATCCGCGCCGCCACCCGGTCGTTCACTTCGCCGGGCCCGAACGCCACCAGCACCTGGTTCAGGACCACGTCATTGAGGATCGGAAACCCGGCCGCCGTCAGTCCCGCCGCGAACCGGCGGGCGTGACGACAGCAGCGGTCCACCAGATCCGCCACGCCGGCGCGGCCCAGCGTGGCGAGCGCGGCCCAGACCTCGACGCCGCGCGCCCGGCGGGACAACTCCGGCGTGAAGCGATCCGGCTGCCGCCCGGCCGCGAGCGGCAGGTACGCGGCCGAGAGCCCCATGGCCCGCTGGAGGGCCTCGGCGTCGGTGACGATGGCGACCCCCGAGTCGTACGGGACGTTGAGCCACTTGTGGGCGTCGGTGGCCCATGAGTCGGCCGCCTCGAATCCGGCGACGAGATGGGCGTACGCCGGACTGGCCGCGGCCCAGAGCCCGAACGCGCCGTCGACATGGAGCCAGCCCCCGGCGCCGTGAACCCAGTCGGCCAGCGCGGCGATCGGATCGGCGGCGCCGGTGTTGACGTTGCCCGCCTGGGCCAGGACCAGCGCCGGGCCCGCGAGTGGCGGCAATCGATCGGCGCGAATCCGGCCCTGATCGTCGACCGGCAGTTCAATCGGCCGGTTGCGGCCGAAGCCGAGCAGGCCGAGCGCTTTCCGAGCCGTGGGGTGAACCTCGGCGCCCACGTAGACGGGAACCGGCGGGGCCCCGATCAGGCCGTCGGCCTCGACGTTCCAGCCGAGCCGGGCCAGCACCGCGTTCCGGGCGGCGGCCAACGCGGTGAAGTTGGCCATGGTGGCGCCGGTCACGAACGCGGTGGCGCAGGTCGAGGGCAGGCCGAACAGTTCGAGCAGCCATCGATGGGCCACGGCCTCGATGGCCACCGTGGCCGGCGAGGTGGCCGGCATCCCCGCCTCCTGGTCCCAGGCGGTGGCCAGCCAGTTGGCGGCCACCGTCGCGGGCAGGGCTCCGCCGATCACGAACCCGAAGAACCGACCGCCCGCGGTGGCGACGGTGGCCGGAGAGCCGATCTCGTCGAGTTCGGCCAGGACGGCCAGCGGATCTGCGCCGCTGGTCGGGAGGGGGCGGTCGAGATCGCGCAGGCGGGCCAAGGCGGCCGGCGTCGGCACCACGGACCGGCGGTCGAGGTGCTCGAGGTAGCCGATGGCGCGCTGGGCGGCGTCGGAGAGGAGATCCCTCATCGAGTGGTTCCTGGCTCGGGATTGACGGGGGGAACGCGCCGGATACCCTTCACGGTCACTCAAGGGTAGGCGCGCCATGGTTCGTGCGGCAATGGTGGGAATCGGATTCGGGTTGATCGCCGCGGGCAGCGTGGCGGCTCAGCACCCGGCCGCGCCACCCGCCGCCTGGCCGGCCTCGGCCGCGGAGGGCGACTGGCCGCTGCCCGGCCGCGACTACGCCCTGAGCCGCTTCAGTCCCTTGGGCCAGATCACCGCCACCAACGTCGTCGGGCTCAAGCCGGTGTGGTCGTTCAGCACCGGACAGATCCGGGCCCACGAGGGCAGCCCGCTGGTGGTCGGGACCACGATGTACGTCCACTCGCCGTTTCCGAACGCGGTCTTCGCGCTCGACCTGGCCAAGCCGGGAGCGCCGATTCTGTGGACGTATGCCATCCCGCCGGCAGCGGCCCGGACCGTTCCGCCCACCGGCTGCTGCGACGTCGGCAGCCGCGGCCTCGGCTACCATCCGAGCGGCAAGCTGTTCGTTCCCCTCCTCCACGGCGAACTCGCGGCGCTCGACGCCAAGACCGGCCGGGAGATCTGGCGGGTTCGGAACTCGGACGGGGCCGCCGGCGCCACGATGCCCGGCGCGCCACTGGTGGTCAAGGACCTGGTTATCGTCGGGACGGGCGGCGCCGAGTTCCAGGCGCGCGGATCGATGACCGCCTACGAAGCCGCGACGGGTCGGCTCGTCTGGCGGGGCTTTCACACCGGTCCGGACGCCGAGATCCTCCTCGACTCGGAAGCCAACTTCAACTATCCGTCGCACCGCGGGGGGAACCTCGGCGTGAGTTCGTGGCCGCTCGACGGCTGGAAGCGCGGCGGCGCGACGGCGTCGGGGTGGATTTCCTACGACCCCGAACTCGATCTGATCTTCTACGGCACCGATCGGCCCGGTACCTACAACGGGTCGCTCCGCCCCGGCGACAACAAGTGGGCGGGATCGATCTTTGCGCGGTCGGCCACCACCGGCAAGGTCCGGTGGATCTACCAGCTGACCCCGCACGACGAGTGGGGCTACGACGGCTCCAACGAAAACGTGCTGGTGGACCTGACGGTGGCGGGACGTCCGGTCAAAGCGCTGGTGCATTTCGATCGTAACGGTTTTGCCTACACCTTCGATCGCGCCACGGGCAAGTTGTTGCTGGCCGAGCGTTTCGGCCCCGCCAACTGGGCCACCCGGGTCGATCTGGTGAGCGGCCAGCCTCAGCCCGATCCGCGGTTTGCCCAGCGCGCCGGCAAGACGGCCGGGATCTGTCCCGCGGCCGTCGGCAGCAAGGGGCTCGAGCCAGCGGCCTATTCGCCGGTGACGGGGTTGTTCTACCTGCCGACCTCCAACCTCTGCATGGATCTGACGCCGCTCGCGCCCGGGCCCGCGGCCCGGCCGAACAACGGCGCCACCATCAAGATGATGGCCGGCCCGGGCCCCAACCTCGGGCGCTTCATCGCGTGGGATGCCGCCGCCGGGACGATTGCGTGGCAGGTTCAGGAGGCGTATCCGGTCACCGGCGGAGCCCTGGTCACCGCCGGAGGGCTGGTGTTCTACGGGACCATGGATGGATGGCTCAAGGCGGTCGATCACAAGACCGGGAACGAGCTGTGGCGGTTCAAGACGCCGTCGGGCATCGTCGGCGCGCCGATCGCGTTCACCGGCCCGGACCGGCGACAGTACATCGCGGTGTTGTCCGGACTGGGAGGATGGATCGGATCCGGCGCCAACGGGGCGTTCCCGACCGTCACCGCCATCTCGCCGACCGGCGGCACGCTCCTGGTGTTCGGACTCTAGTCGGATGCGTCCGGTCGGGGTGATCGCGACGGCCGCGGCGACGGCGGTCGCTCTGGCGTTGGGGGCGGTCGTCTGGTCGCGGATCGACGGTGGCGTTCCGGCGGTCTCGCCACGGTCGGTACGGCAACCCGGCGCCTTTCGGGAGGCCCCCGTCACCGAGAGTTCGGGCATTGCTCTGAGCCGGCGCCGACCCGGCATGTTCTGGACGATGAACGATTCCGGCAACCCGGCCTCGCTGTTCCTGACCGACACGCTGGCGGCTTATCACGGATTCGTGTCGCTCGAGCCGATTCTCGATGTCGATTGGGAGGCCCTGTCGGCCGCACCCTGTGGCGAGGACTGGTGCCTCTACGTCGGCGACATCGGCGACAACCGCGCCGTCCGGAAGTCCGTGGTGATCTATCGACTGGCCGAACCGACCGACGAGGACCTGGCGGCCAACCGCACCGGGCCGGTCGACTCGCTGGTGGTGACCTACCCCGACGGCCCGGAGGACGCCGAGGCGCTCGTGGCCACCGCGGATGGCAGCCTTGGCATCGTCACCAAGGGCCGGGACGGATCCGCCACCACCTATTGGATCGACGGCTCGGCCTGGGCCGCGGGCTCGACGGTGGCGCGCCGAGTCGGGCAGTTGCCGTTCGCGACCAGCCTGATCCTCCGACGCCTGGTGACCGACGCGGCCCTGTCGCCGGACGGCCACCGGCTCGCGATCCGGACCTATCGGTCGATCTACCTCTATGAGCGCGGGGACGGCCCCCTGCCCGACCGCCCCCTCACCATCTGCGACATCGACGGCCTCGAACCGATCGGCGAAGGCATAGCCTGGTACGACGACTCCACTCTGGTCCTCACCAGCGAGATCAGCCGCTCGCGCCCCGGCCCCGTCACCCTGCTGCAATGCCCCGTTCCCTGAGGCCCTCGCCCTGGTGGGTCATCCTCCCCGCGCTGGTGGCGCTGGTGGTGGTGATCGATCGCCCCCGGCCGGGGCGTCCCGCGCATCAGGCCGAGTGGCTGACCGCGGGCGACACCCAGCTTCGCGCCGTGCGGGCGGGCACCGGCGACACCACGCTGCTGCTGCTCCACGGGTTCGGCGAATCGCTCTTTACCTGGCGGTCGATCTTCGATCAGCTGGCCACCCGGCATCGCGTGGTGGCCGTCGACCTGCCTGGGTTCGGCGGCAGCGGCAAACCGGACGGACCGTACACCCTCGACGCGATGACCGGCCGCCTGTCGGATTTCATCGATCGGTGGATCGACGGTCCGCTGCTGGTCGTGGGTCACTCGATGGGCGGCGAGCTCACGGCTTCACTCGCCTTGGCCCGGCCCGACCGGATCGGGGCCGCGGTGTTGATCGCGCCGGCCGGCTGGAACGTGGGCCTGGGCGGGATTGCCGACACCATGTATCCGGGCAAGGCCCGCGCGATCGGCTGGTATCTGTCGAGCCGCGCGTTCGTGCTGCCCGAGCACGATCCGGACTGGCTCGGCGAGCCCGATTCGGCCGCGGCCTACACCCTGGTGGGAGACTCGGCCTATCGGAAGGCGGCGGCCCGGGT
>JAEUJH010000294.1 GCA_016794825.1 Gemmatimonadota bacterium | reverse complement strand
CCGGCCGTAGAGCGCAAAGAGATCGGCGGTCAGCGGCGCGCACTTCACCATTTCGGCCCGCTTCCCGTCGCGGATCATCCACGCCGAGGCCGGACTCAGCGTCACCTGGTGTCCCTCGACCGAGACGCCGAGGACGTCGGCAAAGTAGACCCCGAGAGGAATCTCGCCGATCAGGTCGGCCGGCTCGCCCTGGCCCTTGGCCACGTAACTGTTGGTCGGCCGAGCGGCGGGGATCGACCGCAGGGTGGGCGCCAGGCCGTTGCCGGTGGCCGGCGCGTTGGCGCGGGCGGCCGTTTCGCGGGTGTGGAGATGGCCGACCACGACGCCATTGCGAACCAGCGGGGTGTGGTTGACCGGGGATCCCTCGTCGTCGAGCACCAGGCTGGTGCGGAGCCCCGGCGCGGTCGGGTCGTCGCCGACGGACAGGCACTCCGGTCCGAGCCGCTGGCCGAGGGGCAGGAGTTCGCGCTCGAGTCCGCGGGCCGGCGACCGGCAGAGGTTGGTAATCGTCTGGAGGACGAGCGCCCCGGTGGCCCGGGGGTCGAGCACCACCGGATACCGCCCGGCGGTGATCGGCGGCGCGTGGAGCCGCGCCACGGCCCGGGCCGCGACGTCGCGGAAGATGGCCTCCCGGCCGGCCACCGCGCCCCAGCCGCCCCGCGCCGCCACCGACTCGAGGGCGCGTTCCTGGGCGCCGTCCTCGCCGGCCACCGCCAGGGCGCCTAACGACGCCTCGCCACGGAGGTCGTGGAGCCAGGCGCCCTCGCTGGTGGCGAGCCAGGTTTCCACCACCGTGTCGCCGTAACTGGTCCGGGAGTCGACGATCCGCCGATCGGTCGCCAGCAGTTCGCCGGTCAGCCCCTCGAGGAGCGACCGCTTGTCGGGAAGAGCCACCAGCCGGGGATCATCGAGCAGATCGTCGGTCTGGTCGACCTGACGGATCGGGACGGGCGCGAGTTCGATCGGGCGGTCCGGGCGGGTTTCGAGCGACAACTCGTGGGCTCGCTGAACCGCGGCCACCGCCCGCTCGGGATCCGAGAACGCCACCGCGCCCCAGCCATGCCCCGGAACCAGACACCGCGCCACCCCACCGAACGCGTGATACTCGGTGGCTACCTCGAGGCGGCTCTTCCGGAAGACGACCGCGGTCGACCACCGACGCCGGAGGCGAAGTTCGACGTACCCGGTTGCCGCGCCGAGCGCCCGGGCCAGCAGTTCACGCATCGGGGCCTTGGCCGGGCACCCAATCCGGCCGACGGATCAGCTCGCCGTCGCGAACCACTTCGCGGTCCCAGGGCAGGATGATGGCCTTTTCCGTTTCGAAGGAGTGAAAGTCGGGTTGAAAGGCGCCGGTCTTGAACGAGACCGCCGTCCGCACTTCCGCGGGCTCGTGGGAGCGGACCTCGTTGAGCGCCAGCTTGATGGTGTGTCCGCTGTCGCAGGTTTCGTCGACGATCAGCACCCGGCGTCCTCGGATCGAGGCCGGCGGACCGCTCACCAGCACGGGCATGCCGCCCGCCTTCTTCCGGGTCACGGTCATCGAGCTGAATTCCCGCTCGAGGATGGCCGCGATCACGGCGCCGGGAATGACGCCGGCCTTGGCGATGCCGAGGACGATCTCGGGGTCGTACGCGCGGGCCACCTTGAGCGCCAACGCCCGGCACAACTCCCCGAAGAGGGGCCAATCGATCTCGAGCAGGCCCCGAGTCGGATCCAGCGGGCGGCGTGGCATGGACGGGCTCCTTGGGGATCAGGCGGGCACTATCCCGGACCGGTCGAAAAACCGGCCGCGTCCCGGACAATGTAGGGGCTGGACCCGGTCCGCCCAAGGGGACCGACCGGAACCCGGACCGGTCCCCCCCGCCCCAGTCCGAAAGTCGGCCGCAAGGTCGGGCCGATCCCCCTGACGGGACAATGACTTGTATTGCAGGGGATGAACGACTTTCTTATGTTGTAGCGACGGTGCATCGATAGGAACTATGGGCATCTGGAAACGCGTCCTCGACAGCCTGAATCCGGCCCAGTCCGAGCCCCGCCGGCTCGACTACCTGAACGAAGCCCTGGCCCTCGAGCGTCAGGGCGACTTCACCGCCGCCCTGACCTCGTACCGCCTCGGCCTCCGGGAAAACCCCAACGACCCCCGCATTCTCCAGAACATGGCGATTGCGTTCACCAAGACCGGCCAGCCCGACGAGGCCATCCGGCACTACCGCCGGGCCCTCGATCTGGACGGCACGCTCTCGGGCGCCCATTATGGTCTCGCGTTCCTGCTGATCAAACGCGGGGACCCCGACAAGGCGGCGGAGCATCTCCGCGCCTTCCTGGCCAAGCCACCCCGAGGACCGGACGCCGAGCGTTGGACTCAGCACGCGGAAACCGCCCTGCGCGAGATCGAAGAAGTCCACCAACCCCGAGCCGTCGCCGGCTCGGTGTGAAGCGGCTTGCCGTCCTGGCGCTGATCGCGGGCTGCAGCGGCATCACCGACAACGAAGACGGCATCGCCACTCTCGAAATCCGGTTCCCGGCCAACACCTTCCTCGAGGCCGGCACCACCCTCCGCCTGTCCGGCGTCGCGCGCAACGGCGCCGGCGACAGCGTGGACGCCCCGATCCGGTGGCGGACCCCCGATACCACGATCACCATCGACAGCGTCACCGGCCTCGTCACGCCGCGCTTCGCGACCGGAACCGCCCGCGTTCAGGCCGGCGTCTTCGGGCAGGACACCATCGTCACCACCATTGGCGGACTGCTCCTGACCCTCACCGCCAAGGCCGATTCCCTGGTCCTCACCACCGCTGACTCGATCACGCTGACCCAGGACACCGCCACCGCCACGATCCGGACTCGGTTCCTCGGCGGCAGCCCCGCCACCGGCGTCCTGGGCCGACCGCTCTCGCTTCGAATCGTCGAACCCGCGGCCGTCGACTCGCCCGCGGTGGCGTTCGCGTCCGGGCGCACCGCCGACTCCACCAACTCCGATCAGACCGGGGCCACCACGAACCTGATCCGAGCCGTGCGGAACCGCACCCCGCCCGACCGGGTGGTGGTCGAGCTGAATGCCCGCCGGGCCGACGGCCAACTCATTCCCGGGTCCGGGCGCCGGGTCGTGATCCGGTTCCTGCATCAATGACCGCCCCGAACCCGGGTGTGGGCCCGACCACCCTCACCCAGCTCTACTTCGACGCCGTCGAACGGTTTGCCGCCCGCCCGGTGGCGCTCCGGGCCAAGCGGAAAGGCGCCTGGACCGATCTGGGCTACGACCAACTGGCCGACCGGGTCAAGGCCATCAGCCTGGGCCTCCGCTCCCTCGGGATCCGCCCCGGCGACCGGGTCGCGATCCTCTCGGAAAACCGGCCGGAGTGGGCACTGGCCGACTACGCCTGCCTGGCGGCCCGCGCCGCCGACGTGCCGATCTACCCGACGCTCACCCCCAAGCAGATCCGCTACCTGCTCGACGATTCCGGCGCCCGGGTGGTCTTCGTGTCCACCGCCGCCCAACTCGCCAAGCTGGCGGAGATCCGCTCGGAGTTGACCGGGGTGGAGCAGATCGTCGCCTTCGACGCCGAACTCGCCGGCGACGGCGTGATGGCGCTCTCGGCGCTCGAGGACCGGGGCCGCGCCGTGGCCGGCCAGCACCCCGACTGGCGGAAAGACGCCCTGGCGGTCACCCCGGACGACCTCGCCACGATCATCTACACCTCGGGCACCACCGGCGAGCCCAAGGGCGTGATGCTGACCCACGGGAACATCGCCTCCAACGTCCGGGCGGGTTGCGCCGTTCTCGGCGTGTCGGGGTCCGACTCCTGTCTGTCGCTGCTCCCGCTCTCCCACATCTTCGAGCGGATGGTCGGCCACTACTCGATGTTCCACCAGGGCGTGGTCATCAACTACGCCGAGAGCATCGACACCGTCCCGCGCGATCTGGCGGAGGTTCGGCCGACCGTCGTGGCCGCCGTGCCGCGGCTCTACGAAAAGATCTACGCCAAGGCGGTCGAGTCCGCGGTCCACGGATCGCCGATCACCCGGACCGTGTTCTTCTGGGCCAAGGGCGTCGGCGATCGCTGGGCCGACCTGACGCTGGCGGGCAAGTCGATTCCTCTCGGCCTGACGCTCGAACGCGCCGTGGCCGATCGGCTGGTCTTCAGCAAGCTCCGCCGGCGGGTCGGTGGCCGGCTCCGGTATTTCATTTCCGGCGGCGCCCCGCTCTCGGCCGAGATCGCGCGGTTCTTCTACGCGGCCGGGCTCCCGATCCTCGAGGGCTACGGCCTGACCGAGACTTCGCCGGTCATCACGGTCAACAGCCTCGACCATCTCCGATTCGGCACGGTGGGCCGACCGGTACCCGGCGTCGAGGTCATGATCGCCGCCGACGGCGAGATCCTGACCCGGGGCCCGCACGTGATGCGCGGCTATTTCAACAAGCCGGCCGAGACGGCCGAGGCCATCGACCCCGACGGCTGGTTCCACACCGGCGACATCGGGGAACTCGACGCCGACGGCTTCCTCAAGATCACCGATCGCAAGAAGGACCTGATCGCGACGGCCGGCGGCAAGAAGATCGCGCCCCAGCCGATCGAGGGGATGCTCCGGCAGAACAAATTCATCGCCAACGCCGTCCTCCTCGGCGACCGGCGCAAATTCCCGATCGCCCTGATCGCGCCGAATTTTCCGGAGCTGGAAGCGTGGGCCAAGGGCGCCGGCCTCTCGTGGAACACCCGCCAGGCCCTCATCGATCAGGAGCCGGTGCGCGCCCTGATCGAGAGCGAAGCCAAGAAGCACCTTCGCGACCTGGCCCGGTTCGAGGTGCCGAAACGGTTTCTGCTGGTGGCCCGGGAGTTTTCCATCGAGTCCGGAGAACTCACCCCGAAGCTCTCGGTCAAACGGCGGGTGGTGGAGGCGCATTACCGCGAACAGATCGAGGCGCTGTACCAGGAAGCGGAAGCCAACGGCCAGCCTGACGCCTGAGAAGCGGGTGGCACCGGACTTGCCCTGACCCCGCGCGGACCCGGCGGACCGGGTCCGGTTCGAATTCGGAGCGTAACTATCAGCGCCGCAAAGCGTTACAAGATCGCAGTCGTCCTCGGAACCCGCCCCGAGGCCCTCAAGATGGCGCCCGTCATCCGGGAACTCGAGGGCCGCCCCGCGTCGTTCGAGTCGATCGTCATTGCGACCTCGCAACACCGGGAGATGCTGGCCCAGGCGCTGGCCGCCTTCCAGATCGAACCCGATGTCGACCTCGGCCTGACCCACACCAACCGGACCCTGGCCCAGTTCACCTCCCAGGCGCTGCTGGCGCTGACCGACGCGCTCCGATTGGCGGCGCCGGATTTCCTCCTCGTCCAGGGCGACACCTCGACCGTGGTGGCCGCGGCGCTGGCGGCGTTCTACTCCGGCATCCCGATCGGCCACGTCGAGGCCGGCCTCCGCTCCGGCGATCTCCGCCGGCCGTTTCCGGAGGAAGCCAATCGCCGGATGGCGAGCGCGGTGACCGATCTCCACTTCGCGCCGACCGAACGGGCCCGCCAGAATCTCCTCGGTGAGCAGGTGCTCGATCGGGACGTGATCGTCACCGGCAACACCATCGTCGACGCGCTGCACCTGCTCCCGCGGAGCACCGGGTTCCACGATCCCACGCTCCGCACCCTCGACTGGGAGCGGCATCGCACGATTCTGGTGACGGCCCATCGACGCGAGACCCTCGCGGCCGGGCTCCACGACATCTGTCGGAGTCTCAAGACCCTGGTTCAGCGGCATCGGGACCTTCGCGTCATCTTCCCGGTCCACCTGAACCCGAAGGTCCGGGAGGTCGTCGTCCCCGAACTCGGCCGGACCGAGGGGATCGTGCTGCTCGACCCGCTCGACTATGGCGACGTGATCGAGGTGATCCACCGAAGCGAGTTGATCCTGACCGACTCGGGCGGACTCCAGGAGGAAGGCCCGTCGCTCCGGAAGCCGGTGGTGATCCTCCGCGACGTGACCGAGCGGCCGGAAGTGGTGGAGAGCGGATTCGGCGTGCTGGTGGGCACCGATCCCGACGCGATCGTGGCGACCGTGAGCCGCCTCCTCGTCGACGAGGCGGCCCGCCAGCGGATGACCGCGGGCACCAATCCGTTCGGCGACGGCCGAGCGGCGGCCCGGATCGTCGACGCTCTGGAGCGCTGGTTCGCGGCTCGCGACGGCGTTCCCGCCACGGCCCAGGCGGTGTCGCGATGAAGACCCGCGTCGCGCTCGTGGCGATCCTCCTGATGGTGGCCGGACCGGTCGCCGCTCAGCGGACCAACCCGTTCGGCCGGAGTTGGCTCCGGGTTACCGGCGGCGCCGACCAGGTTTCCAACGACTACGGCGACTGGCGGAGCGTCGAGGCCCGGGCGGCCGTTGCCGCCGGATCGCGGGACCTGATCCTGGCCGAAACCCGATGGCAGGAGGCCTTCGGCGATCGAGGCACCTGGGCCGGGATCGGCCTCCGGCACGCGTTCGGCTCCAAGTGGTTCGCGACCACCTCGGTGGGCGGCGGCA
>JAEUJH010000262.1 GCA_016794825.1 Gemmatimonadota bacterium | reverse complement strand
GATCACCACCGGGATCACCGCCTCCGAGTTCACCCGGGTCATCCGGGAGGACCCGGTCCGGAAGGGGCTGCTCTTCGCGGGCACCGAGCGCGGCGTCTGGACCTCGGTCGACGACGGCGCCCACTGGCAGCCGCTCCAGCGGAACCTGCCGCCGGTTCCGATCCACGACCTGGTGGTCAAGGACGCCGACGTGGTGGTCGGCACCCATGGTCGCGGCTTCTGGATCCTCGACGACATCTCGTCGCTCCGGCAGCTCACCACCGAGGTGATGGCCAAGGACGTCCACCTGTTCCAGCCGCTCGACGCCTACCGGACCCACGGGTCGGCCACGATCCAGTACTGGCTCAAGCGGGGCGGGCAGAAGGTGACGCTTGAGTTCGTCGACGCCCGGGGCCAGGTGGTGCGGCGGTTCTCGAGCGATCCCGACTCGACCGAGTCCGAGGCGGCCCGAGTGGAGCGGGCCCGGCTCGACAGCCTGGCCGCGTTAGGCGTGATGCCGGCGAGCGCCCAGGCCGGCGGCGAAGGGGCGGCCGGGGGCCGGGGTGGCCGACGGTTCTCGTTTGGCGGGGCCAGTCGGGCCAACAACCGCGCCGGCACCAACACGTTCTCGTGGAACATGCGGTATCCCGAGCCGGTGTCGTTCCGGGGCCTGATCATGTGGGCCGCGGGGATCTTCGGGCCGCAGGCGCCGTCCGGCACCTACACCGTCCGGCTCACCGTCGGCGACAAGACGGAGACCCGGACCTTCAAGCTGCTGATCGATCCTCGCTCGGGCGCCACCCAGGCGGATCTCGACGAGCAGTTCAACTTCCTGATCCAGATCCGGGACAAGACCAGCGAGGCCAACAACGCGGTCCGCACCATCCGCAACGTCAAGGGCCAGCTCGCCGCGCGGCTCAAGGAACCGGCCGCGGGACGGTCGCCGGCGCTGAAGCGCCTGGCCGACGCCCTGACCGAACCGCTCAGCGCCGTCGAGGCGGAGATCTACCAGGTCAAGAACCGGAGCGGTCAGGATCCGCTCAATTTCCCCATCAAGCTCAACAACCAGATCGCCGCGCTCTCCGGGGTCGTGGCGAGCGCCGAGGCCAAGCCGACGGCGCAGTCGTACGAGGTGTACAAGATCCTGGCCGCGCAGCTCGACGCGGAGCTGGCCAAGATGAAGGGTCTGCTGGCGGCCCCGCTCGCGGCGGTCAACGCCGAACTGACCCGGCTCGGCCTCCAGGCGGTGACGCCGAGCACGGTCGAGTTGCCGGGCGAGGATCCGACGGCCAACTGACCTCGCGCCATCGAACCGACGGGGCGTCCGGAGCGATCCGGGCGCCCCGTTCGGTTTTCTTGGTTCAGCGGAGCGCTTTGCGGATGACGAGCTTGAGGCCGGACCAGGTCGCGTCGACCGCGCAGACCTTGATGTCGACGAATCCGAGCGGAAGGGCCACCTGGCGGATGGTGTCTTCGGTGATGTCCGTCGCGACGTCCGAGGCCTTCTTCGGCCAGGACACCCACACCTGGCCGTCGGGCGCGAGCGTGGTCCGCAGCGCCGCCAGCCGGCGCTCGAGTTCGGATCGGGCGATCACGAACAGATGAGCGGCGGGGAGCCCGGCCGAGGCGCGGGCCGTCCACTTGATGCCGAGGCCGGCCGCGTCGATCTCCGCTTTGACCGCGGCCGGAATGCCGGGAGCCCAGACCCGAAGGCCTGGGCCGAGCGTCAACTTCCGGGCGAGCGGGGTTCCGGAGTAGCCGGCGGAGCCTGTCGGACGCGGGGACGGCTTGCGGTTGGACGCCATGCCGGAAATTGGGTGAACCCCCGCGCCCCCGCTAGAGGCCGAGCCAGTAACTCGCCTTGATCAGCAGGACGTTGCTCGACGGACTGCGGAACAGGTCGCCCACGCTCTCGCCGAGGCGGGCGCCCCCGTCGGTGGTGAACCCGCTCCGGCCGTGCTGCCAGACGAGAAAGATCGTCGAGCCCGCCTGATACTCCCACCGGAGCACCAGGTTGGAGCGGAACGACAGCACCCGGAAATCGGGATTGTCGAGCGTTACGTCGGTCTGGCCATCGCCAGCGACGTCGATCCGGACGTTGCCGGCGGGGTCGCGGGTGGCGCGGTTGCCGTCGAGGCGGTCGAACTGATCCTGGAACCGCCCGGCGCGCGGTGCCACCACCCGGCGGAATCCGTCGTAGCGCCCGGTGGAGACGAATGGCTGGGCGTAGAGCTGGAGCGTCAGGTTGGGCGTGAACGCCACGTTCGAGCGGAGCGTCATGGCCGCGGTCCGCTGACGCAGGCTTCCCATCAGGTACTCCGGACGCCCGGCGATCGACTCGGTCGCCAGGTACTGCCACTCGTCCCGATTCCAGTTGAGTTCGGGGTTGAACGTCAGGTCGACGTTCGGAGCCGGCCGCCAGGAAACCCAGACGCCGGTCCAGGCGCCGAAGTTGTCGCTGTCGTCGTCGGCGTAGCCGCTCAGGCTGAATCCGCCCCGAACCGTCTTCCGATTGTCGGTTTCCATCCCGAACCAGCCGTTGATGTTGCCGGGCCGATCGACCGAGGGGCCGCCCCGGAGCGCGGTGGGACTGACGCCGCTCAGGCTCCGGTTGATCCCGAACCAACCGGACAGGTAGTTCCGGAGGGTGTAGTTGGCGTTG
>JAEUJH010000221.1 GCA_016794825.1 Gemmatimonadota bacterium | reverse complement strand
TCGGCGAACAGCTCCCGGAGCCGGCCCCGGCGGGTCACGTAGTAGCGGAAGGTCTCGGCAAAGTCCTCCTGGGGGTGACGGGCCGCGTAGCCGCTCACGTGATCCACGGGGGTGATGGCCACCCGCCGGCGCTGGAAGTCGACCCAGGCGTCGTCGTTGATCCGATAGGCCTTGCTGGCCTCGCCGAAGGTCCGCCGGAAGGCGCGGGTCGAGGTCCAGTGCCAGTGGTGGTACAGGAAGCTGTGGCCGAGCTCATGGCTGATCAGCCCGATCAGCATCGACCACGGGATTTCGTCGCGCCGGCGGACGCCGGTCACGTAGCGCTTTTCGATCTCGACCACCTTGGGGTACCGCGGGTCGACCCCGGATACGCCGGGTCGGAGGAGGATCCGATACCCCCAGTCCGCCACGCCGGCCACCCGCAGCAGCTGGCGGACCTGGATCAGGGCCCTGGGGATGAGATCGCGCCCCGTGGCGTCCTGGCCGCACCAGGGACAGTGGTCCATCCAGTCGTCCACGCCGCGGGTGCAATGCGAGCATTCCCCCTCGAACCGGTCGTCCTCGTTCCAGCTCTGGGGCCGGCCACACCAGGGACAGAACGGCATCGGATACTGGACCCCGCCGCCGCAGCCCCAGTCGCACTTGGCGTCCATCCGGAAGCCCTTCGGCGCCTTGAGCGGTTTCTTGGCCGAGAGTTTCTCGTCGTACACCATCGTGGCGCACCACGGGCACCGCAGGAACTTGGGCGAGATGGCCCAGCCGCAGCTCGGGCATTGATCGCCCGCTTCGGCTGGGGTGTCGCGCCAGGTCTGGGCTCGGCCGCAATCCGGGCAGAACGGCCAGAACGGGTCGAGCGGATAGCCGCACCGGCACCGGGGGTCGGCCGACGGGATGGCGGCGCGCCGGCTCCGGGCGCTCATTGCCGGGCCATCGCTTCGGTCACGATCCGCTGGATGAACTTGGGGTACGGCATCCCGGCCTTGTCGGCGGCGTTGGCCATCTCGTGCCCGCGGGCAATGAACGGATTGGCGTTGGCCTCGAGGACCCAGATCTCGCCGTTCTCGGTCAGCCGGAGGTCGATCCGGGCGTAGTCGCGCAGCCACAGGGCCGGGCAGGCCATCCGGCAGATCTCCTCGATCCGCTCCTTGGCCGCCGCCGACACCGGGCGGGCAAACTGGTACTTGATGCCCTTCCGACTCCGGTACGCCTCGTCCCACTTGGTCGACTGGGTGGCGATCCGCTCCTCGGGCGCGTTCTTCTCCTTGTCGAAGACCAGTTCGGTCAGCGGGAGGACCTCGAGGCTGGAGCCGTTGCCAAGGACGCTCGCGTAGAGTTCCCGGCCCTCGATGAACTCCTCCGCGATGGCCGGCTGCTCGAACCGTTCGTGGACGAACGCCACCCGGTCGGCGAGTTCGGCCCGGTCGCTCACCACCGAGGCCTGGGCAATGCCCGCCGACGCGTCCGCGGCGAGCGGTTTGACGATCAAGGGAAACCGAAGCGCCGGCTCGGCCACCCGCTCGCCGGGCACCCAGGTGGCAAATCCGGGAACCTGGATCCCGTGGTAGGCGAGGATCTTCTTGCTCATCGCCTTGTCGCGGGTCACCAGGAGGCCGAGCGGGGGGGAGCCGGTGTACCGGAACCCGGCCGTCTCGAGCAGGGCGGGGAAGACGAAATCGTGGCGGGCGTCGCCGAAGGCCTCGGCGCAGTTGACCACCAGGTCCGGCTTCCAC
>JAEUJH010000204.1 GCA_016794825.1 Gemmatimonadota bacterium | reverse complement strand
CGAGGCTGGGATCTGTCCTGGACCAGGAAGCTGACCGGGAAGTACCGCGCGGTGTTCGACGTGCCGGCGGTCGAGGATGGGTACGGGGTCTGGCGGGCGGCCATCTGGCGCCGGCAGTACGCCACCATCTTCGGCGTCCCGGAACCGAGCCTCAACACCGTGGTGGTGCTCCGGCACGACGGTATCGCGCTGGCCCTCAATAACGAGTTCTGGGATCGGTACGGCGTGGCCAAGCGATGGAATGTCCACGACCCGGCCACCCGTCAGCCCTTTGCCCGCAACCCGCTGATCGAACGGACCGGCGCGGCCGCGCTTCCGGGCGAGTTCGCCGGGTTCACGATCGAGGACCTGCTCAAGGGCGGCGCCACGGTGCTCGGCTGTTCCCTGGCGCTCCGCGACTGCGCCCAGTTGATCATCGAGCAGGACAAGATCCGCTACGAGGCGGCGATGGAACGGGTCCGGGCGATGGTCATCCCCGGGATCGTCATGCAGCCGTCGGGGATCTTTGCCGTCGTCCTCGCGCAGGACAACGGCTGCCGGTACGTGCACGGTTCGTGAGTCAGGACCGTCGCTTGGCCCGGCGGGTGGGAGTGGCTTCGAGCGGGTTGTCGGGCCACTCGTGCTTGGGATAGCGGCCCTTGAGGTCCTTCCGGACGTCGAAATAGCTGGTCCGCCAGAAGCCGGCCAGGTCGCGGGTGACCTGGACCGGCCGTCCGGCGGGCGACAGCAACTGCACCGTCAGCGGCACCCGGCCGCCCCCGATCATCGGGGTCGCGGTCTGCCCGAACATTTCCTGGAGCCGAACCGCCAGGGCCGGGGCGGCGGGGTCGGTGTAGTCGATCGCCAGCCTCGACCCCGTCGGCACCTCCCATCGATCCGGCGCCATCCGGTCGAACTCGGCCCGGCGATCGTGGCGGAGCGTCGCCAGGAGCGCGGCGCCGAGGTCGATCCGGTCGAGCGACCCTCCGCCTAACGCCGGACCCAGCCAGGTCTCCAGCGACGCCGTCAGGCCGGCGTCGGATCCGTCGGGCCATGACCCCGGATCGAGGCGGTGGAGGAACGCGAGCCGCTGGCGGATCCGGCTCGCCGCCTCCGACCACGGCAGCGACCCGATGCCGTCCCGGCGGATCGCGGCCAGCGCCGTCTCCCGCACCCGCTCCGGGTCCGGAGCGCCGACCGCCCGCTCGGCCAGGATGATGGCCCCGAGCCGGGTCCGCTCGATGGCGCGGACCTGCCGGCGCCCGGGATCCCACTCGTAGCTCGCCTCCCGTTCGCCGTGGTCGCGAACCAACTCGTCGAGCGTCTCGAGGTCGAGCGGCGCCGCCAGCAGGATCCGGCTCTCCGCCCCGGAATCCTCGACCTCGGCCACGACCAGGAAGTCGACCTGGCCGAGCGGCTGGGACGGCGGGACCGCGGCGCCGCGACCGTTCCGGAGGAGGAACCGCCCGGGCTGACCGCCCCGCCGCTGCGCCACCCGGTCCGGATAGGCCCACGCCAGCAGGCGACCCGACTGCTCCGCATCGGCCCGCTCGGCGGCGGGCACGTCGAGCCGCCGTCGCCATTCCCGGACTTCGTCCTTGAGCCGGGCCCGGGCCCCGCGATCCAGCTCGAAGCCCGGCGGCGTCCGCCCGGTCTCGATCCCCTCGACCCGGAGTCGGAGATCGACGTCGGGCAACTCGTGCGGATGGGTCCGGCGGGCCGGGTCGCGGTCGGAGAGAATCGCGGCCAGGACCGCCGCCAGCGCGCCCTGCCCCGCCGCTGCCGCCCGGACCGCCAGGTGACCGAGCCGGGGATGGAGCGCCAGCGCCGCCATCCCCCTGCCTAACGGCGTGATCCGGCCGCTCCCGTCGATGGCGTCGAGCAGGAGCAGGAGCTCGCGGGCCTGGGCCAGGGCGGCGGGCGGCGGCGGATCGAGCCAGGCCAGTTCGGCCGGGTCGCGGACCCCGGCGGCCGCCAGGTCGAGGAGGAGCGGGGCCAGGTCCGCGGCCAGGATCTCCGGCGTCCGATGGGCCAGCAGACCGGCGTCCTCGCCGGCGGCCCAGAGGCGATAGCACACCCCGGCCTCGGTCCGCCCCGCCCGGCCCCGGCGCTGGTCGGCCGAGGCGCGGGTGACCCGAACCGTCTCGAGCCGGGTCATTCCCGTCCGCGGCGAGAACCGGGGCATCCGGATTCGACCGCCGTCGATGACGACCCGCACGCCGGGCACGGTCAGGCTGGTTTCCGCGATGGCCGTGGCCAGGATCACCCGGCGGCGATCGCCCGGGGTCAGGGCGGCATCCTGCGCCTCGGCCGGCAGGGTTCCGTGGAGCGGAAGAATCGAGGCGTCGAGGGGCTCGGCGGCGAGCAGTTCCTCGACCCGACGGATCTCGCCCACGCCGGGAAGGAACACGAGCACGTCGCCGGGTTCGGCGTGGACCGCCTCGCGGACCACCGCCGCGACCTGGGCCTCGAATCGCTGGTCGGGGCGCGGCGGTCGGTAGCGAGTCTCCACCGGGAAGACCCGGCCCGGCGCGTCGATGACCGGCGCCCCGTCGAGCAACCGGGCCACCGCGGGCGCGTCGATCGTGGCCGACATGACGAGGACCCGGAGGTCGGGTCGGAGTACGGCGCGGGTCTGCAGCGTCAGTCCCAACCCCAGATCGGCCGCGATGCTCCGCTCGTGGAACTCGTCGAGGATGACGAGCCCGTAGCCCTCGAGCGAGGGATCGTCCTGGAGGATCCGGGTCAGGACCCCCTCGGTCACCACTTCGATCCGGGTCCGGGCCGAGATCCGGGTATCGAACCGGACCCGATATCCCACCGTCTCGCCGACCCGTTCGCGCAGGTGCCACGCGATCCGGGCCGCCGCCGCCCGCGCCGCGATCCGCCGCGGCTCGAGCATCACGATCTTGCGTCCCTCGAGCCACGGCGCGTCGAGCAGCCGCCACGGCACCACGGTCGTTTTCCCCGCGCCCGGCTCGGCCACCAGCACGGCTGACCGGGCCGTGGCCAGCGCCGCCGCCACCGCCGGCATCACACCCTCGATCGGGAGCGCGTCGCTCATGGCGTCGGAACCGACGCCGCCAGGAAGCGGATCGGGATCCCGCCGTTCTCGGTTCGAAGCAGTTCGCGCCAGGCCAGGCCAACCTGGCGCTCGAGGGCTCGATCCGCGCCGATCATCACCAGATCCCACCCGCCCGCCACCCGGCGGGCCACGTTGCCGAGTTGGGCGTAGAGATCGCGAAGGTTCCCGGCATCGCCGATCCGACCGCCGTACGGCGGATTGACCATCAACACGCCGGGTCCAGGAGGCGGCGCCAGCGCCGAGATCGGCGCCCGCCGGAACTCGATGTCGCCGGCCACGCCGGCCCGCTCCGCGTTGACGACGGCGGCCGCGATGGCGCCGTCGTCTCGATCGGTGCCGACGATCGGCGCCGGCGCCCGCGGCAGGATCCGCTCCTCGAGCTCGGCACGGACTCGGGCCATCGATCCGTCGCGCATCTCGGGCCATCGCTCGAACGCGAAGGTCCGGCGCCATCCGGGCGGAATCCGGCGCGCCAGCAAGGCGGCTTCGATCGGAATCGTGCCGGAGCCGCACATCGGATCGACCAGCGGCGTGGCGCCGCTCCAACCCGATCCGAGCACCAGTCCGGCCGCGAGCGTTTCCCGGAGCGGCGCCTTGGCCTGATCGACTCGATAGCCGCGGCGATGGAGGAGCGCTCCCGACGTGTCGACGCTGACGGTCACCTGATCCCGGAAGACCCGCACCACGAACCGCTGCAGGGTCGAGTCCGGATCGTGCGACTCCGCCTCGGCCTCGCCGCGCGCGGCCAGGATCGAGGTCTTCGGACAGCGGGCGGTGATCGCCATCGCGAATCGTTCGACCAGGGCCCGCTCGTGGTACAGCTTCGACTTCTTGGTGGTGACCCGCACATGGGCCGGGGCGCCGGCGGGAAGCCATCGGTCCCAGCTGATCCGAAGCAGGTGCCGCTCGAGTTCGGCAAAGGTGCGGGCGTGGAACTCGGCGACCCGCACCAGAATCCGGCCGGCGGTGCGGAGGCAGAGGTTGGCGCGGGCCAGCAGTTCCGGCGTGAAGGGGAACTCGACGCCACCGGGCGTTGGCGCCTGGGGCACCGCCCCGATGGCGCTCAGTTCGGCGGCCAGGATGGTCTCGAGACCGGGGTGCGTTACGGCAAACGCGGTGGGTTCCGACACGGGAACAATCTCGCCAGACGGTCCCGCAAACGCGACGGGGCGACCAGCTGGTCGCCCCGTCGACGTAACCCGCGCGCGGCCCCGACTCAGGTGGAGGCGGCCTGCCGGGTCCGGCGGAGTTCCCGCCAGCCGATCAGCCGCTGCCGTTCCTCGTCGTACACCTTGAGGCCAAGGGCCTTGATGCCCTGCCACGGGGTGATGGTCGGGACGTTCTGGAACTCCGGATGGTTGTCGTGAACCTTCTGGAGCGTGTAGTTGGGAATCCGCGGGCTCAGGTGATGCACGTGGTGGAGCCCGATGTTGCCGGTAAACCACTGGAACACCTTCGGCAGCTTGAGATAGGTGCTGCCCTTGAGCGCCGAGGTGGCGTAGTCCCACTCGGCCGCGGGGCGCCAGTAGGCTTCCTCGAACTGGTGCTGGACGTAGAAGAGCCACACGCCGGTGGAGCCCGCCACGAGGAAGGCGGGCAGGTAGATCATGGCCGCTTCGTCGAGCGCGCCGAGCAGGCCGAGGATGATGGCGACGGCGGCCAGCGTGATGTTGGTGGCGTGGACGCTGAGCCGCTCCTTGGCCGTGGTCATCTGGCCCGGGGTCGGCAACCGATGCTTGATGGCCAGGAAGATCGGACCGAACACGAGCAGGATCAGCGCGTTCCGGTAGACCCGGTACTTGAACCGCTCCATCGGAGACAGCGCCAGGTACTCCTTGACCGTCAGCGTGGTCACGTCGCCCAGGCCGCGCTTGTCGAGGTTGCCCGAGGTGGCGTGGTGAATGGCGTGATCGCGCCGCCACTGCACGTAGGGCGTGAAGGTCAGCACGCCGGTGATGAACCCGACGATGTCGTTCCAGCGGCGGGACGCGAAGTAGGACCCGTGCCCGCAGTCATGCATCATGATGAAGACCCGGACCAGCAGCAGGCCGGTCGGAATGGCGAGCAGCAGCACCAGGCCGTAATGAATCTTCATGGCCCAGACCATCAGCAGGATGCCGGCGATGAGCGGCACGAACGTGGTGAAGATCTGGGTGACGGCCGCGCGGGTATTGGGCTGCTGATACCGAGCCACCAACTCGCGCCAACGGGTCGAGATGTCAGACGTTTTCATTCCCGCAATATAGCGCCCGGCGCCGGGATTGGGGAGACGCCATAACTCATTGCCCAAGAATACTTTATGCAGGGCCTAACGGCCCCTTCGGACCCGCGACCCAGCCGCCTCGGCGGCCGCCCGGCAGTGGCAGCCCTCCAAATGGTCGTTGACCAGCCCCATGGCCTGCATGAACGCGTAGACCGTCGTCGGACCGACGAAGGTCCAACCCCGCTTCTTGAGGTCCTTCGACAGGGCGATCGATTCCGGCGACGTCGTCATGGCCTTCAGCGCGGCCAGCGTCATCCGGGCCGGCCGGCTGGCCGGCGCCGGTTCGAACCGCCAGAAATAGGCCGCCAGGGAACCGGTCTCTTCGATCAGGTCGAGGGCCCGGCGGGCGTTGTTGATGGTCGATTCGATCTTGCCCCGGTGACGGACGATGCCCTCGTCGCGGAGCAGGCGGGTCACGTCGCGGGCGCCGAAGCGGGCCACGGCCGCGGGGTCGAATCCGGCGAACGCGGCCCGGAAGTTCTCCCGTTTCCGGAGGATCGTGAGCCAGCTGAGGCCCGCCTGAAAACCCTCCAGACAGATCTTCTCGAACAACCGGGTGTCGTTCCGGACCGGCCGGCCCCACTCGGTGTCGTGGTACTTGGCGTAGTCGGGAGTGCTGGCGCCCCACCAGCAGCGGGCAAGTCGGTCAGGGCCGACGACGAGTCCGGGAGATGGCATCCGGCAAATCTAGTCGACCGCGGCGGGCCACCCGCCCGAGGAACGGCGCGCCTCGAGCGGGTGGCAGGGTTCAGTTCGCGGCGCGACCGCGGAGCGAGGCTTCGATCTCCGCGTCGGTAAACCGCCTCGGCACCAGGGGAAGTTCCGCGTGGGTGCTCTTGCCGGTGGCCGCTTCGACACCAATCACCTTGACGCCGGAAACCCTGACCATGACCTCGGCGGTGTTGCCCTCGCCGTGATCGGCCTGGCGGTTGGTGATGACCAGGGTCCATTCGCCCTGATCGCCCCATTGGTTCTTGAGCGCGTACACGCCGGGGCGGGAGGTCCGTTCGAAGTTGAGCGTCACGTTGCGCCGCTGCCCGCCCACCACGCCGATGGCGCGGCCGCTGAGCGGATCATGGGCGTCGCCCGCGTGATGGAAGGCGTGGACCAGGAGGAACGCGCCTCGACTGGCTCGATCGAACGGATTCGGTGGCAGTTCGATCGCGAGCCACGGCGGACCGGCGAACAGGGGTGAGGTGACGACCAACAGCGCGACGAGGGGGACCAGCGAGCGGATCTTCATGACGGGCTCCGGTTGAGCGTGCCCTCTTCAGACGGCTCAGCCTCCCTTCGGGTTTGAATGGACCTGAATGCCACCCGAGAACGTCCGGATCGTGATTCCGGCGCCCCGGCCAGCCCCCGCCTTCTTGCCGACGGAGAACCGAGCGGTCCGTTCGGCGGCGGGGCCGCGGTGGCCGGGCAACCCGGTGACAATGGCGCCCTTGACGGTCGAGAGGTCGAAGCGGGCGTCGATTGGATCGGGCAGGAACAGCTGCACGTCGGCGTCGTGGGTGCTGACGTCGAGCAAGCCGTCGAGCAGGACGCCGGAGCGAATCTCGACCCGCCCCGATACGGACTCGACCCGGGCCGACAGCAGTTGATCGGTGTCGATGGTGATCGGGCCCTGGACCGTGGTGACTGCCAGATCGCCCCGGGCACCGGTGATCCGCACGGCGCCGGCCCCGGTGCGGGCCCGGATGACCGTCGCGGCCCCCGTCATCGTGATGTCGCCGTCGATCGATTCGAGGGTGGCCACCCGCGGCGCCCCGGAGACCCGAATCGACCCGGTCACGCACGAGGTCTCGACTTCACCACCGAGATCGGTCACCTCGACGTCGGCCGACGCGCTCTTGATCGAGATCCGCGCCCCCCGGGGAACCCGGACGTCCAGATCCGATCCCGGGCCCGTGAGCGACGGGTCCTGGCCCTCGACCCCGAGTTTGGCGCCGCGACCGCCGCCGCCACCGAAGAACCGACCGCCCCGCGGAGGAATCCGACCCACCACGACGATCGAGTCGCGATCCCATCCGGTGACTCGCGTGGTGCCGACCAGATTGTGGATCCGCACCGCCACGTCGGGATCGACCTTGATGGCCAGGAGGCGATCGGGCTGGGGCGTCGGACGAGGCCCGAACCAGAGCAGCGGCAGCAGGAGCGGGAGGAGGCGCATCCTAGCTTTCCCGCTCGATCGACGCGGCCCGCTCGAGGAAGTCGATCTTCCGTCGCCAGGCGCTGACCACGATGGCTTCGAGGGTTCGATTGGCCGGATCGGCCCGGAGCGCCGCGCGCGCTTCGCCGAGGGCCCGTTCGATCACCGCCAGGTTGCGCTCGAGCACCACGCGGGTGTCGGGCGCCAGGGAGTCGCGAACCCGTTGATAGAGACCGTCGAGTTCGAGAGCGGCCTGCTGATAGCGGGCCTCGGTCGACGCGAACACCGGATCGACCCCGACGGCGCTCCGACGGAGCACGGCCACCGTCACCGCCGAACTGCCGGCGATCAGCAGCACGGCCGCCGCCGCCAACCACCCGATCGGAAGGGAGAGCCGGCGTCGGGGGGCGGCCAGGCGCGGGGCGATCCCGGCCCACAGATCCGCGGGCGGCGCGATGTCGCGCCGAAGACTCGCGGTCCGGTCCGCCACGAACCGGCTCGCCTCGAGGTCGGCGCGGCAGTCGGCACATTCGGCCAGATGGGCGCTCACCGCCGCCCGTTCCTTCGGATCGAGCGCGGCCGCGAGGTAGGGATCGAGACGGTCGCGGATTTCGTCGCAGGTCATCGCTCGAGCGCCTCCCGCAGCAGCCGGCGGGCCCGGAACAGCTGCGCCTTCGAGGTGCCGACCGCGATGCCGGTCATGGCCGCGATCTCGGCGTGCTCGTAGCCCTCGACGTCGTGGAGCACGAACACCGTTCGGGCGCCCGGTGGCAGCCCGGCGATGGACTGCTCGAGATCGAGGCGGACCCCCGGCGCCGGCGCTCGGGCTTCCGGTTCGAGGTCGATCAGATCGCCCGACGGCGTGATCCGCCGGGTCCGCCGCCAGGCGCTCCGCCGATCGGTCAGGATGACGTTGACCGCCAGCCGGTGGAGCCAGGTGCCGAAGGTGCTCTCGCCGCGGAACGACGCGAGCCGCTCCCAGGCTCGGACGAAAACGTCCTGGGTGAGCTGCTCGGCGTGGCCGGCATCGTCCGCCAGCCGGAGAGCCAGGGCGTACACCCGGCCGACGTGGGCCCGGTAGAGACGTTCGAATGCCCCCTCGTCACCCCGGGCGGCCGTGGCCACCAGCGGGTCGACGGGGGCGTCCGCCGAGCTCACGGCGTCGGCGGTTCGGGCAAACGGTAGCGGCAGGGCCCAGGAAGTCACGGAGGGTTGGATGCCGGTCGGGGCCGTCGGGTTTATGCCCGGGGTCCGTGGGTCCGCCACCAGGCCCGGGCATCGGCCTCGGTCCACGGGTCCACGGCGATCGCCCCCAGCTGGTCCGCCAGGGCGGCGGCGCTGGCCGGCCGGTCGTCGGGGCGCTTGGCCAGGCAGGCCAGGATCAGCCGTTCGAACTCGGGGTCGATGGGGTTGGCGGTCCGTTCCGACAGCGGAGGCGGCGGGGCGTGGAGGTGCTTGGCCAGAATGTGGATCGGAAGGTCGCCGTCGAAGACCGGTCGGCCCGTCACCAGCTGATACCCGACGCAGCCCAGCGCGTAGAGGTCGGCCCGGCCGTCGTAGCGCTCGCCCAGCGCCAGCTCGGGCGCCATGAAGGCCGGCGTGCCCGGCATCAGCCCGGTGGCGGTCTCGAGCGACGGCTCGCCGTCGGCGTGGGCCACCGATTTCACCAGGCCGAAGTCGAGCACCTTGACCACGTCGTGCTGGAGCCCGAGCCGTCCGACGTGGATGTTGGCGGGCTTGATGTCGCGATGGACGAGGCCCGCGACGTGCGCTTCCTCGAGCGACGCGCAGGCCTGACGAAGGAGGTGAATGGCCCGATTGAGCGGGACGGGTCCGTGATCGCGGACCAGCTTGTCGAGCGTCATTCCCTCGAGCAGTTCCATCACGATGTAGAGCGCGCCGTCGCGAGTGACCCCGAAGTCGTAGAGCGCCACCGTGTTGGGCGACCGGAGGCTGGCCGCCACCTCGGCCTCCCGCCGGAACCGCTTGATGGCGAGCGCGCCGCCGTCTTCCTTGCCCGCGCCGATGGTCTCGGGTCGGATCAGCTTGATCGCGGCCGGCCGGGCCAGCATCCGGTGGGTGGCGCGATAGACCTCGCCCATGCCGCCCCGACCGAGGAGGTCGCCGAGGTGGTAGCTGCCGAGTTCGCGGGCCTTGGCCACCTGCTGACCGAGGCGCGTCATGACGCTCGCCACCACGACGGCCGCGCCCACGATCATGTAGTCGGGGTAGTGCATCAGCACGATGTCGCCGAGGGATTCGAACTGCCAGGTCCCGCGCGCCCTCGCGATCAGCATCCCGATCGGGTTCATCGACGCGGCGATCAACCCGGCCACCGCCGTCTTGCCCGGCGTGTTGGGCACGATGGCCGCCATGATCAGCATCATCGGACCGACCCAGGTGATGGTCGGCTGGATCACCCAGTCGACCGGAACCGGGGTCAGGTGCCACACCGTGCCGATGCCGAGCGCGCCCACCAGGAGGTAGGCCAGGCCAAGGTCGAGCACGAAGCGGGGGTCGCGATCGCTGCGGCGGAGATACCAGTACAGCAGGAACGAGGTGACGATGCAGACCAGCGCGACGAGGTCCATCAGCTGCGGGCTGGCCCAGCTCGCGTCGCCCGTCATGGCCCGGATGACGAAGTGGTAGGTGATCGTGCCCGTGGCCCAGAGCCCGGCGCCGAGCAGCGCCATGATGGCGAGTCGATCGGACGCCTCCCGGAGGAGGTCCTCCGGAAGCTCGCGCGGCGGCCGGCTCCCCGCTCCCGTGTCGACGGGAGTCGAGGCGGCGTCCGGACCGATCAGGCGCCGATCAGCCATGCCGCGATCAGGCCCCGGCCATGGAGTCGGGCAACGGCACGGCAACCACTTCACCCCGCGCCGTGTCCTGGTCGCCGGCCGACACCGTCATCCGGACCACGACCTTGCGACGGCCGGTTTCCACCACGCGCGCGCGGAGCACCAGTTCGACGCCCTGCGGCGTCGGCTTGAGGTAATCGACGTGGAGCGCCGCGGTGACGTACCGAGGCGCGTCGGTCTGCCCCATCTGTCGACCGGCGGCCCGTTCCACGTGGGCCGCGGCCGTGGCCATCGCGTGGCAGTCGATCAGCGACGCGAGAAGGCCGCCATAGACGAACCCCGGAAGCGAGAGGTGCTCGGGCCGCGGCGTGAATCGCGCGACCACGTCGTCTCCCTCCCAGGCGCTCTGCAGGTGCAGACCGTGGGCGTTGCTCCGGCCGCAGCCATAGCAGTGCGCGAACGACTCCGGATAGTGATCCTGCACGAAGGGTGAAGCCACCGGATCGACTCCTCGAAGACGGACGGCCCCGCCGCACCCTGAACGGGCGGGCGGGAGCCGGTTGCGGTTGAGATGGAGAGCGGAATCTAAGCCCGGACCGGGGACCCCGCCCGGTGTGGAAGCCACGGCAGTGACATGACCAACCTCGGTGACCCCGGAGCCAGCCGGTTAGTCCGTTCGACCCGACTGCTCGAACCGCGGCGTCAGCCGCCGACCGCGAGCCGCGCGAGCAGGACAGCGGCCATGGCCCGCGCTCCGACGAGGATCGCCCCTTCGTCGGCGACGTAGGCCGGGGAATGGGGATAGCCGACGGTGCCGCGCGCCGCATTGCTGACCCCGAGGAAGTACATCACGCCGGGAACCTGGGCCTGGAAGGCGCCGAAGTCCTCGCTGAAGGCCGGCACGATCGAACGGATCGTCACCACCGAACCCGCCCCGGGCGTGGCCGCGATCGCCGCCGACCCGGCAGTGACCAGCGCCGAGTCGTTGGTGACCCCGTCGATGAACCGGGCTTGGTAGTCGACCGCCAGCGACACCGACGGAATGGCGAGCGCGGCAACCTCGCGGGTAATCGTGGTCCGGGCGCCGGTCCGCGCGGCCTCGGTGGCCAGGGACAGCGTTGCCGTTACCGAGGAGGCATCGCCGCCGTTGAACTGGACCAGGATGAAATCCCCGGTCACGCCGTCGAACTGCCGGCTCGGATCGACGGTGGCCACGCCCTCGACGATTCGCCGCGCGGCCGCGAGCGCCGCGGATCGATCGCCCGAGCCGGTGGCGGTGATCCGGACCAGATCGCGGCTGGCCATCAGGGCGCCGGCGGTGGTTCCGAGCTGGCCGACTTCGAGCGGCGCGGTATGCAGGGCATAGATGGCCACCGGACGCTCGGAGCCGAAGACGCCCGCGCCGAGCATGGCCCGCGCCCCGGTGGCCCGCTCTTCGGCGGGTTGGAAGACCAGCATGACGGTCCCCGCCAGGCTGTCGCGCACCGCGGAGAACGCCTCGGCGAGGGCAACGCCCACGGTGGTGTGAACGTCGTGGCCGCAGATGTGTCGAATGCCGGGCGTCACCGATGGGAACGACACCGGGTCCGGCGCCGTCGACGGGACCGCGTCCATGTCGGCCCGAAACGCCACGACCGGACCGGGGCGATCGCCCCGGAGGGTGCCGACCACGCCGTGGCCCCCAACGCCGGTGCGGACCGAAAAGCCGAGCGTCCGAAGGCGCGCCGCGACGGCGCCGGCGGTGCGTTGTTCTTCTCCGGACAGCTCGGGGTGACGATGGAGATCGCGACGGAAGGCAATCAGATCCGCCTCCTTCGCCACGAGGCGGGCTTCGAGCCGTTCCGCCAGCGGACCATCCTGCAGGGCCGCGGGACCGGGCTCGCTGGCGGCACAGGCCGCCAGGACGAAGAACAGACTCACGCCGCCGTGGCGCATTGGAGCAACCGATGTGAAAGGGGCTCCCCCGCCCTACGGGGTTCGGGGGACGCCCGTTTCCGTCAGCCCTTCAGGCGATGCCACTCCGCCAGGAGTTCGGCCTCGCGCGGCAGGGTCAGCCCCGGATGCCGAGGAGCCTGCTCCCACGGTACGCCGAGCGACTTGAACCAGGCGAGCGTGTCGCGCGCGGTGACCGCGAGGGGCCGGTAGGTGAGCCCGGCCGCCACGGCCCGTTTGGGACTGATGAGACCGTTGCCCTTGTGATCGCCGATCGGCGGGTACCAGATCGGGATGTCGCCCCACGGCCGGATCTTCCGTTCGAGCAGGAACGGCGTGTCGACCCAGGTGAACCGGACGTCCGCGCTGGTGATCGCGCGGATCCCGTAGAGGAATTCGGCCATCGAGAGCGGGGTGCCGGGTCCGGTAGCGTTGAAGCGTCCGAAGGTCTCGTTCTCCAGCATCCGGACGATCCACTCCGCCATGTCGCGCGCGTCGATGACCTGGACCGGATCGCTCGGCGCCCCGGCCGCCAGCACCTCGCCGCCGCGATCGATCCGGACCGGCCAGTAGGTGAAGAGGTTGAGGTTGTCGTTAGGCCCGACGATCCATCCCGGCCGGACGATCGTGGCGCGGCCCGGAAACGCCGCTTCCACCTCCTGCTCGCAGATCACCTTGAGGGGGCCGTAATACTTCCTGGTGTCCTCCGAGTTCGGCTCGGGGAGCACGGCCTTGGGATGATCCTCGTCGAGATGATCGACGCTGAAGTCCTTGTAGACGTCGCCGGTCGAAATGAAGAGGTAGTGATGGGCGGCGTTCTTGAGGAGTTGCGCGGAAGCGCGCACCACCCGAGGCACATAGCCCGAGGTATCGATCACGCAGTCCCACTGGCGACCCTTGAGCACGTCGAGTCCGCCGTCGCGGTCGCCCACCAGCTTCTCGACCGTGGGAAAGAGCCCCGGATTGGTCCGACCTCGGTTGAAGAGGGTCGGCACGTGACCTCGCGCCAGGGCCGCCTCGACCATGTGGGGACCGATGAAGCCGGTGCCGCCGATGAAGAGGATCCGGAGCGGCTTGGCCGCCCGCGGCGGTCGGGCCGGCGACCCGGTGAGAAATTCTCGTCGCGACGTCATGGAAAACCCGGTATGGTCGGTGTGGAACCGGAACATACGACGGTTCTCGATCCAAGGCCAGAACCCGTTGTCATCAAATAACCTAGACACGTTGGCGACCGACATTGGTCGGGCCCTGCTCCATCGATTTTATCCGGATAGTATTGAACTCTTGATATGACCCGGGTATAATTGGCCGCCATGCCAAATGATCTAATTCACGCCATCGCCTTCGCGGGCACCCGCCGGATTGCCGAGGGGCCCCTTCCGGTGGTGGCCGATCGAGCGCGCCAGCTTCGGGCGGCGGAGCCGTCCGAAGCCATCCTGGTCTTCGACCTCGAAACGAGCAAGGTCCTCGATCTCGACCTCCGGGCCGAGGCCGGTGAGATCGCGCCGACCGAACCCAAGGCCGCGGTCGCCGCGGACCCCGACCGTCCTCGCGGTGGTCCGGGCCGGCCCAAGCTCGGCGTGGTGGCGCGCGAGGTGACGCTGCTGCCTCGGCACTGGGAATGGCTCAACGATCAACCCGGCGGCGCCTCGGTGACCCTCCGAAAACTCGTCGAGCAGGCTCGTCAGGCGGGGACCGACACCGATCGCGTTCGGAAGGCGCGCGAATCGGCGTATCGGTTCATGGCCGCCATGGCCGGCGACCTTCCCGGTTTCGAGGAGGCCGCCCGCGCCCTGTTCGCCGGCGACGCGCGCGGGTTCGATGACCGGACCGCCGAGTGGCCCGCCGACGTCCGGACCCATGCCCGACTCCTGATGGCGAGGAGCCTCGGATGAGCGACCTGACTCAGGGTTCGATCCCGCGCCATCTGGTCCGGCTCGCGGCACCGTTGGCGGCGGGCATGGTGTTCCAGACGCTCTACTACCTGGTCGACCTCTACTTCGTGGCCCGCCTCGGCGACGCCGCGATCGCCGGGGTGGCGACGGCCGGCAACGTCCAGTTCATCGTGATGGCGCTGACCCAGGTCCTCGGCGTCGGCACGATGGCCCTCATCGCGCACGCCATGGGTCGACGCGATCATGCCGACGCCAACCTGATCTTCAATCAGGGTCTGGTCCTGGCGGGGCTGGCGGCGTTGCTGACCCTGGTCGGCGGGCTGGGGTTCGGCGGTCGCTACGTCGCGAGCCTCGGTGCCGACCCCGCGACGGTGGCCGCCGGCAAAACCTATCTGTACTGGTTCCTGCCCGGCCTGGCGCTCCAGTTCGCCATGGTCACCATGGGGTCGGCGCTCCGGGGCACCGGGATCGTCAAGCCGACGATGATCGTCCAGGTCGCCACGGTGCTGATCAACGCGGCCCTCGCGCCGGTGCTGATCGCCGGCTGGCTCACCGGAAAACCGTTAGGCGTTGCCGGAGCCGGCCTGGCCACGACCCTGGCCATCCTGATCGGCGTCGTCCTGATGTGGCTCTACTTCGAGCGGCTCGAGAAGGCCGTGGCCGTCGACCGCCGGCTCCTCCGCCCCGACCCCCGGGTCTGGGGCCGGATCCTCCGAATCGGTCTCCCTACCGGCGGCGAGTTCGCCCTGATGTTCGTGCACATCGGGGTCGTCTACTGGATCATCCGCGATTTCGGCGCGGCGGCGCAGGCAGGTTACGGCCTCGGCTCCCGGATCATGCAAGCCATTTTTCTGCCCGCCATGGCCATCGCCTTCGCGACCGCGCCCCTGGCCGGGCAGAATTTCGGGGCCGGGCGGTACGACCGGGTTCGGGAAACTTTCCGGGCCGCCAGCATCCTCGGCACGGCCATCATGGTGGTGATCACGATCGCCTGCCGGTGGCGCCCAGAGCTGTTCTTCACGCCGTTTACCCGTGAGGCCGAGGTCGTGGCGGTGGGCGCGGGGTTCCTCTCGTTCGTGGCGTGGAACTTCGTCGCGTCGGGTCTGGTCTTTACCTGCTCCGGGATGTTCCAGGCGCTCGGCAACACGGTGCCGTCGCTGATCAGCAGCTCTGGTCGGATGATCCTGTTCGTGATCCCGGCGGTGTGGCTTTCGGGTCGGCCCGGGTTCGCCCTCACCGATTTGTGGATGGTGTCGGTGGTGACGGTGGCCATTCAGGCGGCGTTCAGTCTCTGGCTGCTCCGCCTCGAGTTGCGGCGCCGGCTCGGCTCGCCCGCGCCGGTGGTTGTCCCCGTGCCGCCAACGCTGTCACCCGAGGGGTGATGTCGCCGCCCGCGCGAGCCACGGGAACCGTCCCCACCCGCTGACTCGCGCCCGCCCGGGCTGGCGCCGCGGGCCCTCAACCGTCGATGGGCCCGCGGTTCAACTGTTCCGCCAGCGTGCGCCGCCGCGCGGTCAGCGCGGCCAGGCGTCCGTTCTCCTGCCGCAACACCGCAATGGTGCCAGCGAGCAGCAGGGCGCCGAACCCCGCCACCGCGTATGCCGCCGGAATGCCGCGGACGAATCCGATGATCCCCGCGCCGAGCGCCACCAGGGCCGAGAGCCCGACCGCTACCTGCCCTGCCACGACCCGTTGCCGGGCCAGCAGGGCGCCTCGACTCGTCAGCGTCCGCAGGGCAACGGCGGCGCCGACGGCCCCGATCCCGATGATCGCGCCGAACAGCATCCGGACCCGCGACGGCAAGGAGGCTTCCGAAACGCCAAGGAACCCAACGACCCCGATCATGGTGACGAACGCGAGCAGCAGCGTCAGCTGCCCGAGCCGGGCCGCGAGCGAAAGCTCGGTGTCGGCGAGGGCCAGCAGATCGTCGAGGGTGCTGCCCTGGCGGGGAGACGGATTCATGAGTCGACTTCCTTTCGATTGAGTTCGCGTCGCAGCATCCGGCGAGCGCGATGCAGGCGTGACTTGACGGTCCCGATCGGAATCTCGAGCGCCTCGGCGATCTCGGAGATCGACAG
>JAEUJH010000128.1 GCA_016794825.1 Gemmatimonadota bacterium | reverse complement strand
AGGTGGTCGCGGCCGAACTCCTCCAGCTGATCCTTCCAGGCATACCAGAACTCGGGGAAGCCGTGGAGGAAGAGGATCAGTTCGCCGGACCCGCGACGGGCCAGATGGAGCCGGAGGCCGTTGGCGGTGACGAACTCGTGGCGGATGGTGTCGGCGGTCGCGGCGGGAGGAGGCAGGTCGGTCATCCGGGTCCGGTTCGAAGTTCGAGGGTCCCGAAAGGTAACGTCGGGCCGCGGATGACGGACCGGCGCGGGCCGGACTGGCGCTGATGCTACAATTGTGTATCATACAACTTGATACCAACGACCCGTCGCCATGAAACCGCACCTCTTCCACATCCTGCTGGCCCTCGCCGATCGGGACCTCCATGGATCCGGCATCTCCAAGGCGGTCAAGACCCAGAGCGGCGGCACCGTCGTGCTCTGGCCGGTCACCCTCTATGGCTCGCTGTCCGAACTGGGCGAGGAGGGGCTGATCGAGGCGCTCCGGGTCCCGCCCGAGGGCGAGAGCGAGCGGCGCCGGTACTACCGGCTGACCCGCGCCGGGCGTCGGGCCCTCGACGCGGAGGCGCGGCGGCTGGCGGCGCTGGCCGCGACGGCGGCGCGGCGACTGGCCCCCCGTGGGGCGCCGTGATCGACGCCCTTCTGTTCCTGTTCCGGAGCCTGCTCCGGATTCTCCCGACCGATCTCCGGACCGACCACGGCGCCGAGATGGTCGAGGCGTTCCGGGCCCGGGTCGACGAGGCGCGCCACGCCGGCATCGGGTCGGCGCTGGCCGAGGCGTTCGGGGCCATGGCCGACCTGATCCGCCGCGCCGGGTACGAACATTGGCTCCGCCGCGACCGCGCGGGCCGCCGGAAGGGAAGACTTGCCATGCTGCCCACCGACCTTCGGTTCGCCGTTCGCGGCTTCGTCCGTCAGCCTGCATCCACCGGGCTGCTCGCCGTGACGCTCACCCTCGCGATGGCCTCGGCGATGGCGGTGTTCGGGCTCGTCGATGGCCTGATCTTCCGACCGCTGCCGTTCCCTCGATCCGATCGCCTCGTCTACCTGAACGAGACCGCGCCCCGCTGGAATCTCACCTACACCGGGATCAACTACCCCGACTTCGTGCAGTGGCGCGCCGCCAACCGGGCGTTCGAGTCGATGGCCGTCTTGTCCGGCGCCGGGTTCAACCTGGCCGACGCGGGCGGCACCGAGCGGGTGCTGGGCGCCGAGGTGAGCTACGATCTGGCCACCGTGCTCGGTCTCCGGCCGCTCGTGGGCCGCGCGTTCACGGCCGAGGACGACCGGCCGGGTGCTCCGAACGTGGTGATGATCGGCGAGGCCATGTGGCGGACCCGATTCGGGGGCCGGCCGGACGTGGTGGGTGACACCCTCCGCCTCAACGGCGAGCCTCACACGATCGTGGGCGTATTGCCGCGCGCGGCGACGTTTCCCCGCGACTACGTCCTCTGGCGACCGCTCCGGGCCGAGCCGGTCAGCGCGTCCGAGAGCTACTCGTACGACGGGATCGGCCGGCTCAAGCCCGGCGTGTCGATCGCCGCCGCCCGGGAGGATCTGCTCCAGGCGCATCGCCCGATCTGGGCCGCCACCGACACGGCCCGAACCGTCTCCCCGGTGGCCGTTCCGCTGCGCGAGTATCTCAGCGCCGACTTCGAGGTTCTCACATCGGCGCTGGTCATCGGGGTGGCGCTGATGCTCCTGTGCGCCTGCGCCAACGTCGCCAGCTCGATGCTGGCGCGAGCGATCTTCCGGCAGCGGGACGTGGCGCTTCGGGTGGCGGTCGGAGCGGACCCGGGTCAGGTGGCCCGGCAGATGATGGTCGAGAGTCTGGTCCTGGCCGGCGTCGCCGGGGTGGCCGGGTCGCTC
>JAEUJH010000121.1 GCA_016794825.1 Gemmatimonadota bacterium | reverse complement strand
CCGCGACGGACTTTTCAGGACCTCACCCTTCGGATCGGACTCGAGAACACGCTGGCCCGCGATGGCTGGGCCGTGAGCGCGCAGGGGAATGCCGTCGGCGTCTCGCTCGAGACCCAGCGCCTCCGCTGGGGCGAACGCGCCATGGCGGCCCCGGCGGTCGACCTTGCCGACTACCGGATCGAGGTGGCGCGGGGTGGCGCCCGGGTGGCGATGGGCAACGTCACCGCCGGTTCCCACCGGCTGCTGCTCAACGGCTTCGGGAGCCGGGGGCTCAGCGCCGGCGTGGCGTTCGGTCCGTCGGTGGCCCTCGAGGCCGCGGTGGTCAACGGGAGCAGCGTGGTCGGCTGGAGCAATCTGGTCGGGCTGGCCGACGCCGATCATCGGATCGCGGTAGGGACCCTCCGGTTCGAACTCGCGCCCAAGCGGCCGGGTGGCCTCCGGTTCGGTGTGACCGGGCTCGACGGTTCGGTCCGACCGACCACGGGCTACACCCAGGGGGCCGCCACCGACGCGGAACAGAGCCGAGGCGTCGGGGTCGAGCTGGCGGCGAGCGACGCCCGGGACCGGGTCCGGTTCTCGGGCGGGATCGCCCGGTCGCGGTTCGTCAATCCGGGCGATCCGCTCCTCTTCGGCGACACCGCCATCGTGGCCGTCCGGCCCGCGACCCGCACCGCCCGGTTCGGCGAACTCGGCCTCCGTCTGCTCGACGGCTGGCGCCTCGGCGGCGGCCCGCCGGTATCGTTAGGCGCGACCGCCCGACACGAGCGGGTCGACCCGCTGTTCCGGAGCGTGGCGGGGTCGGTCCAGTCCGACGTCCGGCAGGACGCCCTCGACGTGACCGGGGCGGTCGGCGCCGTCTCCTGGCAGGCGAGTTTCTCCTCCGGGCGGGACAACCTCGATCGGATCGCCTCGATCCTGACCTCGCGGACCCGGACCCGGAGCCTCAACGCGAGTCTGCCGGTCGCCGCCCTGCTCGGGGTGGCGGCGGCGCCGTGGTATCTCCCGGCGCTCACCTACTCCTGGCAGCGGACCCGGCAGTGGGGCGAAGGCCTTCCCGCCAACGGCGACTTCTCCGCCTCCCACGTGCCGGACCAGTGGAGCACGTCGCAGAGCGGGTCGGCCACGTGGTCGGCGGTCCGGTGGAACCTGGCCTATCGATGGAACCAGTCGTTCCAGGACAACCGGCAGCCGGGCCGGGAGGCGGCCGACTTTCGGGGGATCGTCCACGCCGCCTCGCTGGCCCTGACCGGGTTTCCCGGGTTCTCGCCGAGCCTCGATGCCAGCGTCGAACGGCAGAAGAGCTTCGAGTCGGCCCGGACCCAACGGACCGAACGGCTTGGCGTGTCGATCCAGGCCCAGGTGTTCCGCGCGACCGCCCTGTCCGGCTCGGTGTCCCAGGCGTGGGGCTTCGATCCCTTTGCCGACCAGCGGACCCGCAACACCGAGTTCCAGGTCGAGCTGTCACAGGGCCTCGATCTCTACCGCCGGATCGAAGGCGGGAATCAGGCTCGGTTCTACCTCCGGTACGCCCGCACCCGCGCCGCGTTTCTCCCCCTCGTGCCCACGCCCGGCCTGGTGACTCAGGTGCTCTGGACCCTCAACGCCGGCGCATCGATCCGGCTCTACTGACCATGAGACTCTTTCGATTGGCCACTGGGGTAGTGCTCCTCGGGCTCGCCGGGCCGGTGGCGGGGCAGGTTCGCGTCAACCCGACCGGCGTCAACGTCAACGCGCAGGGCGCCACCACGGTGTTCCTGACCTACGGAGGCCTGGCCGGCTATCGTGCCGCGGAGGCCTTCTGGTGCGGCGAACTGATCCTGGCCAGTCCCGCCATCGGGCGACGGTGCGACCCCGCCACGATCTTCGGATCGCTGCCGCTGCGGTACGATCGGGCCGGCGCCAGCGGGGTGGGGGGACTCACCGACATCATGACGATTCCGCCCTCGGTGGCCCGCCGCGCCTATCAGGCGGCGGAATCGGGCGCGGGTTCGGCGTTCTACTACGTGCGCCGATTCCGCTCGATCGAGGGGGGACCGGACCAGTACGTGGTCGTCACCTGTCGCCTCACCGGGGGTGGGGCCCGGAGTCCGCTGTCGCTCACCGACGTGCGGGTGGCCTTCGTCCCCGATGTTCCGGTGCTGCAGGTCTCCCGCGGAGAGCCGGCGCCGGCCCTCGAGGCCCGGATCAGCTACACCGGCACCGGGCGCCTCGTGGGCCGATGGGAAATCGTGCTCCCGGGCGACGACCCGCCCACCGAAGAGGATCTCCTCACCGAAGCGACCTTGCCGCTCGAGCGGCGAGGCACCCAGCGCCGCTACCAGCCCCTGTCGCGGTTCAACCTCTTTCTGCCGCCGAACGGCGCGGTCACCCTCCCGGGACCCGATCCGAGCCGGCTTCCCACGTTGGTCGACGGCGTCTACTACGTCCTGCTGCGGATCGAGGCCTCGCAGGACAAGGAGGGCGACTCCGATCTGGGGGCCGCGGGCGCCGGAACCGGGGTGGTCCCGTCGGGCGGGGTCGCCGGGTTTCCGATGCCGGTCTTGCGATATCTGGTGGGCAGCGGGTCCGCGGAGGGAGCCGGGGATGCGGTGGCGCATCCGGCGGCCATCCGACTCCTCGCGCCGAGTGTCGATGCGATCCTCGATGCCGCCGGAGCGTCGTTCTCCTGGGACGCCCACCCCGCCGCCGCGGTCTATCGGATCGAATTCGCCCTGGCCCGCGGCCGCCGGGTCTTCGCGGCGCTCGTTCCCGCCGGCGCCACCGGCTATCGGGCCCCGCCGTGGCTGGCCGAGAAGATCGGGGATGACGAACTTCGCTGGCGAGTGGTCGGGACCGACCCGGCGGGCCGCGAGGTGACGCGAAGCGATTGGCGCGCGGCCCGATTCGGGACGCCCACGGTTCCGCCGGCTTGACCGATGGAGTAGCCTTCGGCGTCCCCACCCGGCGCGACATGAACGTCCATCTGATCGACGGCACCTACGAGCTGTACCGCCACTTCTTCGGCATGCCCGGGGCCACCAGTCGCGACGGCCGCGAGGTCGGCGCGACGATCGGTGTCCTCGGCTCGGTGCTCGGGATGATCCGCGATGGGACGACGCATGTCGGGGTGGCTACGGATCACGTCATCGAGTCGTTCCGGAACGGACTCTGGTCGGGGTACAAGACGGGCGAGGGGATCGAGCCCGCGCTCTGGGCCCAGTTCCATCCCCTCGAGGACGCGCTCCGGGCCATGGGCGTCACCGTCTGGGCCATGGGCGATCTCGAGGCCGATGACGGTCTGGCCTCGGCGGCGCGGCTCGCGGCGGCCGACCCCGCGGTCGAGCGGGTCCTCATCTGCACCCCGGACAAGGACCTCTCGCAGTGCGTCGTGGGCACTCGGGTGGTCCAGTTCGATCGGCGGAAGCGCGAGCTGCGGGATGCGGCGGGGGTCGTCGCCAAGTTCGGGGTCGAGCCGGAATCGATTCCCGATTACCTCGCGCTCGTCGGCGACTCGGCCGACGGCTATCCCGGCATTCCCGGTTGGGGCGCCAAGTCGGCGGCGGCCGTCCTCGGCCACTATCGCCACCTCGAACGGATCCCGGCCGATCCCGCGGGGTGGGCGGTGGCGGTTCGGGGCGCGGCGCGGTTGGCCGAGAGTCTGGTGGCGCGGGCAGACGACGCTCGGCTGTTCCGGACTCTCGCGACCCTGGTGACGGACGCGCCGCTGTTCGGCGCGGTGGACGAACTCCGCTGGCGGGGACCCACGGCCGAGTTCGAGGCCGTGGCCGAGGCGCTCGGGGCGCCGCGCCTGTGGGCGCAGGCCCGTCAGTTGGCCGGACGGGATGGGGGGTGACGGGGACTGATCGGCTCGGTGGTCGCGCCGGTCCCGTCGGGCGGTCAGCTGGGGTCGATGGTGACCGAGACGGATCCGTCGTCGCCGGTCTCGACGGTGACGTGCCAGGGCCGGCAGCAGACTTCGCAGTCCTCCACGTACTCCTGATGCGCCCCGCCCGACGGGTCGATGGCGAGCGTCACCGCTTCGCCGCAGTGCGGACAGGTCTCCTCGACGGTCTCTTCGAGGTGGCCGGCGTCGTCGTCCTCGTCGTCCGGCCGGCGGTGGCGGGTCATCGGTTGCTTCCTTCGAGTTGGCGGCGGGCCCGGTCGAGCCCCGCCTGGAATTCGGTGGCGCCGAGATCGAGCCCGGCTTGGGCCACCAGGACGGCTTCCGGATAACGCCGCTCGGTCATCAGACATTCGAACAGCCGGCTGCGAGCCAGGGTGCCCCGAGGGTCGGCGGCCACCCCGCGTTCGAAGATCGGGATCGCGTCCCGACACCGCCCCTGGGTCCGGAGGACCTGCCCCCACTCCTCGAACACCCGGTGATCGCCGGCCCAGAGCGTTCCCGCCTGGGAGAACATCGCGGCGGCTCGATCGGGTTGACCCCGCCGCACCAGCTCCCGACCATACACGAACCAGCCCCGATAAGCCAGCGGTTCATCGATGACCGTCTGGGCAAAGAGCGTGGGGTTGTCGCGCCAGACGGCCTGGCGGGAGTAGCTCCGCGCCGCTCCGGCGCCGATCAGGAGCAGGGCGGCGGCCGTGACCGCGAGCCGGGCCCGCGGCCCCCGGCGGCCGAGCCCGTCGGCCAGGGCCGCCGCCACCAGCACGACGCCCACGCTCGGCAGGAGGAGGGTCCGCTCCGCCACCAGGACGCCGGTCGGGAAGAGCACGTTCGACACCGGGAGGATCCCGACCGCGATCCAGCCGATGCCTAACGCCACGCCCGGGGCCCGGCGGGCCGCGACCCCGAAGGCGACGGCCGTGCCGACGAGCGCCAGGATGCCGGCCACCGCCGCCGCCGACCAGACCGGGGCCGCGCCGTGGGCCGGCGGGCTGAACTGGGCCAGGAGGTCGCGGGGCCAGAGCAGCAGCCGGAACCAGTCGAGCGCCAGAGGGGCCATGACCAGAGCCCGCTCCCCAAGCCCCCGGCCGGCCAGGCCCGCGGCCGGCGGGCCGCCGCCGAGGTCGCCCAGGATCGCGAACCGGGCCGCCAGGAAACCGGCCCCGACCACCGCCAACAGCCCGAACGCGGCGCCGGCGATCCGGAGCCGGGGCTCTCCTGGCCGCCGAGGCACGCCGAACCACTCCACCAGGAGGAGCAGCGCCGGCAGCACGATCCCCTGTTCCTTGGCGGCCGCCGCCAGGACCAGGAGCGCCGCCAGGGCCAGCCGGGCCGGGCCGCCTAACGCTCCCCGGCGGCGGGCCCGGAGGTACACCAGCGCCCCGGCCACCGAAAACACGGTCATCCACAGTTCGCCCTGGCCGACCACGTTGCCGGTGGCCTCGACGTGCACCGGATGGACCGCGAACAGGGCCGCCGCGACGACCGCGCCGAACGGGGTGGCGAGTTCGAGCGCCAGCCGATGGACCAGCAGGGTGGCGGCGGCGGTGAGGAGCAGGTTGCCGAGATGGAAGAGCCAGGGCGCGCCGCCGGAGAGCCCCCATTGGAGCGAGAACCACCAGACCGTCCACGGACGGTAGGCGTCGCCCAGGTTGAGCGGAGGCCAGTAGCTCTGCAGCGCATAGACCCAGGGCGGCGAGACGGCGTGCACCTGGGCGTTTTCGAGGATGATCGGGACGTCGTCGAACGCGAACCCGTTCCCGAGCGATCGGCCGGTCGACACCAGCACCAGGCCGAGGAGCAGCAGGATCGCGCCGGCCCGGGAGGAGGCCGGGTCGCCGCCGGCCGGCACCCGACCGGTGGTCATGGGCGGGGCGGCCGCTCCATCACGGCAGGGTGTCCTGCGCGGTGATGATCAGTCGAACCGAGCCGGCCGGGGCGTTGACCCGCTGGGCGCTGTCGGACACCCGGACCAGTTTCTGGAACACCCGGAGCCGGGCCGGGCGGGTGGCGTACGCCATGCCTTCCCGGGCCTCGGCCCGGGCGTCGCCATAGCGGCCCAGGTTGAGGAGACAGGCGATCAGGCTGGTCCGGGCCGCTTCCTGTTCCGGTTCGATCAGGAGCGTCTGCCGGTAGTAGCGCACCGCCGGTTCGCACATCCCGTTGAGCCGGAGCTTGTTGGCCAGATCCCAGTAGGCGCCCCACTGTCTGGGGTAGAGCGCGATCGTCTTCTTGTATTCGATTTCGGCCTGGGCCCGGGCGCCCGCCTGGAACAGGAGCTGCGCCAGGGCATGATGGGCCCGGTAGGAAAACGGCGCGTCGATCGTGGTCTGTTGCCAGAGCGCGAACTGGTTGCGCCAGACCTTCTGACGGCTGGCGCTGCGCGACACGCCCATGGCCAGGACCGCCACCACCGCCGCGGCGGCGACGCCCTGGAGGGCGCGGGGCCGGCTCCCGAGCCACTCGACCACCGGGGCCGCCAGCCCGCCGATCGCGATCATCATCCCGATGCTCGGCAGGAACAGCGTCCGCTCGGCCAGCACGATGCCGGTCGGCACCAGCACGTTGCTCACCGGGAAGATCCCGATGGCGGTCCAGAGGATCCCGAACGACACCACGGGCCGCCGCTTCCAGCAGGCCACCATCACCATCACCGCCAGCGCCACCAGCAGCGCGCCCTGCGTCTGGGCGCCGCCCCAGGTGGTCGAGGACTCGATTTCCCGGGGTGAGTAGTCGGCCTGCAGCTCGGCCGGCCAGAGCAGCAGCCGGAACCAGTGCGGCACGACGGTCAGCATCGTCAGGGCCCGGCCCCCCATGCTGAGCCCGTCGAGCGCCTCGGCGGTAAACGTCCCGACCGGGTCGCCCTCGAGGGCCAGGGTCCGGATCGCGAAGAAGCTGGCCGCGCCGAGGAGCATCACCAGGATCAGGGGCCGGATTTCGGCGATCCGCTGGCGGGTCGGTCGGTCGCTGGCCACCACCGTCAACTCGGCCGCGACGATCAGCCCCATCAGCATCAGGCCGCTTTCCTTGAACAGCGTGGCCGCCAGGTAGAGTCCGAAAAGCACCGCGCCGTCGACCGCGCGGAACTGGTGCCGACGGCGAATGCCGAGGTAGAGAATGACGGTCAGACAGGCCAGCAGGCCGACCATGATCTCCGACTGATTGACGGCGACGGCGACGGCTTCGACGTGGACGGGGTGGACCATGAACAGCGCGGCCACCAGCCAGGCGAGCAGGGGCGGGAGGAGCAGACCCGCCAGGTGATGAAGGGCCAGGCCGGCCGCCGCGTACATCGCGATGCTGGTGATCCGGTAGACGACGGGCCGTCCGTCGCCCGCGACCCATTGGAGCGCGAAGGCGGTGGTTGCGAGCGGCCGGTAGAGCGCGGGCGGAAACGGTTTGGGCCAGTACGACTGGGTGAAAAACGTCACCGGCTCCCGGAGCGTGTGGACCACCGGGTTCCGTTCGATGACCGGCATGTCGTCCTGGGCGAACTTGTTGCCCAGGCCGGTAAAGGTCGAAGCCAGACAGAGGGCGACCAGACTCGAGGCGGCGAGCAGTTTGACTCGGGTCATCAGGTCATGGGTCCTGGGGGGCTTTCGCAGAAACCCCCGGCTGCGGGTGTGGCGTCCGGTGCACAGGCGGTCGACCGGGGTCGACCTAACCGACTCGTGAGTATCGCCTTACCGGGGAAACGCCGATCGTGGCTTCATCCGTGCGATGGTTCGGCCAACGAGCAGGTCGACCACCACAACGGCGGGACTTAAGTCTGGGGGCAGCAATGTTGAATCGGAAGGGCTTCACGCTCATCGAGCTGTTGATCGTGGTCGTCATCATCGGCATTCTGGCCGCCATCGCGATTCCGAAGTTCGCGGCCACGAAGGACAAGGCCAAGCTGGCCTCGGTCAAGACCGACGTTCGGAACCTGATGACCGCCCAGGAGGCGTACTTCTCGGACTACGCCACCTACGGCACGCTGGCCCAGCTGCAGACGGCCAGCAATTTCTCGCTGTCGAGCGGCAACACGGCGGCGGCGGCCGGCGCGGCGAGTGGCTTTACGGCCACCATCACCAACAGCACGATCACCTCGACCATCGACCAGTGCACCGTGCAGGTTGGGGCGGGCGCGGCGTCGACCCTGGACGGCGTCATCGTCTGTTCGTAAGCCGAACCAGGAATGCAGTCGCGAGCGGCGGTCCCGGATCCCGGGGCCGCCGCTTCGTTTTCCCCTTGCAGAACCCGTCGGTCGGCGGGGGCCGCGCCGGCCTGACCGGGTCCTTGGATTCTTGGTCTAAGTGTAAGTACCACAAGCGGTTGACGAGAAGCAGGCCGGTGTGGCAAAATCATTGCAAGTTCAGTCCGACGAAGCTGTCCGAACGTTCTCATTCACACTGGAACCGCTGGGAGGGAAGGATGCTGAATCGGAAGGGCTTTACCCTGATTGAGCTGTTGATCGTCGTCGTCATCATCGGCATTCTGGCCGCCATCGCGATTCCGAAGTTCGCGGCCACGAAGGACAAGGCCAAGCTGGCTTCGGTCAAGACCGACGTCCGGAACCTGATGACCGCCCAGGAAGCGTACTTCTCGGACTACGCCACCTACGGCACCTTTGCCCAGCTCCAGACCGCGAGCAACTTCTCGCTCTCGAGCGGCAACACCGCGGCCGTGGGCGCCGCGGCGAGTGGCTTTACCGCCACCGTCACCAACAGCACGATCACCTCGACCATCGATCAGTGCGAGGTCCAGGTGGGTGCCGGCGCGGCTTCGACCCTCGACGGCGTCATCGTCTGCTCGTAAGCCCGCTCCATTCCCACCAGCCGAACGGCGACCCCCTCGGGGGTCGCCGTTTCGCGTTCCGGGGGGTCGGCCGCCGGGAGCGGTTCGAGGCCGTTCCGGACCCCCTCTGGTTCCATTCGCTTGCAAACTCCAAGGCGAACGGTCTCGTCTCCGGTTGCAGCGGACCGTGCAACGATCTCCTAACGCGTTAAAAAGCATAGTGTTACGTGAATCGGATTAGGGTGGCACCAACGTTGCTCTTCACCTTCTCGGACGAGCGACACCGCTGGTTCACCCAGGCGTTAAAAACCCTACTCGGAGGCGGGACAAATGTTGAATCGTAAGGGCTTCACCCTCATCGAGCTGTTGATCGTGGTCGTCATCATCGGCATTCTGGCCGCCATCGCGATTCCGAAGTTCGCGGCGACCAAGGACAAGGCCAAGCTGGCCTCGGTCAAGACCGACGTCCGGAACCTGATGACCGCCCAGGAAGCGTACTTCTCGGACTACGCGACCTACGGCACCTTCGCCCAGCTCCAGACCGCGAGCAACTTCTCGCTCTCGAGCGGCAACACCGCAGCCACCGCGGCGGCGGCGAGCGGCTTCACCGCCACGATCACCAACAGCACGATCACCTCGACGATCGACCAGTGCACCGTGCAGGTTGGCGCCGGCGCTGCCTCGACCCTCGACGGCGTCATCGTCTGCTCGTGATTTGAGCGTCGGATTGCGGGGGGTGGTGGTTCCGGTTTCCGGAGCCTAAGCCCCCCGATCCACACCTGATCGACACTTGACCATCTGCGACGGAAAGGAGGACGACCACAATGCGAACCAGTAAGGCCGGTTTCACCCTGATCGAGCTCCTGATCGTCGTGGTGATCATCGGGATCCTGGCGACCATCGCGATTCCGAAGTTCGCGGCGACGAAGGACAAGTCGAAGCTGGCTTCGATCCGGAGTGACATCCGGAACGTGATGACGGCCCAGGAGGCCTACTGGGCGGACTTTGGAACCTACGCCACGCTGGCGCAGCTCCAGTCCGCGACGAACTACACGTTCTCGGGCGGCAACACGGCGGGCATCGCGCCGACGGCCACCGGGTATACGGCCACGATCACGAACAACACGATCACCTCGGCGTTGGACCAGTGCACGGTTCAGGTCGGCGCCGGTGCGGCGAGCACGATCGATGGACAGATCATCTGCTCCTGACCGGTTCCGCGCCCGGAACGAGGTCCCCTTTCGGCCGCTGGCTCACGCCTAGCGGCCTTGGCCGTCGAGAAAGACAAGGGCATGCGAGTTCTCCTGCTGGATGCTGACGAGTCGCTCAAGCACTCGGTCGCCCCGTACCTCGAGGATGTCGGGTACGAAGTGATCGGGCGCCGGGATCCGGAGGCCGCGCTCCTCGAAGCGCAGGCCTGCGGGATCCGCACGATCGTCTGCGATCTGGCCTTCCCGAACGAAGCGGGGCTCACCTTCCTGCGGCGCTATCGGGCCGGCGGCGGCACCGGTGTGGTGCTGGTCTGCGGCGGCCCGAACGAGTCGGCCCAGGCAAGTGCCGCGCTCCGCGAGGGCGCCGACGGATTCCTCCGCAAACCCGCCCTGCCCGAAGAAGTGCTGATGGCCCTCCGGCAGACCGAAGAGCGGGAACGGCTCCGGCACGAAGTCGCCACCCTCCGCGCCACCATCGGGTCCAAGGGACTCGAGCCCATGGTCGTGGCCGAGGATTCCCGGATGCGCTCGATCCTCGAGATCGCCGCCCGGGCCGCCGCTTCCGACCAGGCGGTGCTGATCACCGGCGAGCGGGGCACCGGCAAGGCGCTCCTCGCCCGGGCCATGCACCGCTTCAGCCGGCGCGGCGACGGCGCGTTCGTGGCCATCGACTGCAACGCCACGCCCGATTTCTTCGGCACCGAGGGCGAGGCCGGCGTCAATCCCGCCGACCCCCAGAGCGTCTGGCGCTCGGCCAGCCGGGGCACCCTGCTGCTCGAGGAAGTCGAGTCGCTCACCCCCGAAAGCCAGGGCTTCCTGGTCGACCGGCTCGGATCCTTCAGTCCGAACGGCCGCACCAGCGGACCGGTGCTGGTGGTGGATAGCGACGTGCGGCTCATGGCCACCGCCGAAAAGGCGGTCGGCCGGCTGATCGACGAGGGTCTCCTGCGGCCCGAACTCGCCCAGCGGATCGGGATGACCACCCTCGACCTGCCGCCGCTTCGCGATCGACGCGACGACGTGCCGGCGCTGGTGACCCATTTCCTCCAGCAGGTGGCGGCCAAGACCGGCCGACCCATCAGCATCACCCCGCAGGCCATGGCGGCGCTGGTCGCCTACTCGTGGCCGGGCAACGTCCGCGAACTCCGCCAGGTCGTCGAGCGGGCCGCGGTCCTCAGTCCGAGCGGCAAGCTCGACCGGACCGACTTCCCCGTGCTGGTCAGCGCGGGCCGCTCGAATGGCAACGGGGTGAGCGAGTTTGCCCTCAAGCCCCAGGTCGAGGCGTTCGAGCGCGAGATCATCCTCCGCGCCCTGGCCGCCTGTGGCGGCACCCGTCGGGAAGCCGCCCGACTGCTCCGGATCAGCCTCCGCACCCTGTTCTACAAGCTCCGCCGCTACGGTCTCGCGTAAGCGAGACGGGAGACGGGCCCCGATCCCGTCGCCGATTCACCCACCCGCACCCAGGACGCCTCGAACCGTCCCGCGGTGAATCGGCCATTGAGGCGTCGGAACGGTTACCTCGGGCATCCGGTTCCGCCCCAGGTTGTCGCCCATGTCGACTCCACGTGGCGGATTCAGCCTGCTCGAGGCCCTGGTGGCGGTGTCCCTGCTTGCCCTCAGCGTCGTCGTCGCCCTCCGGTTCACGGTGGCCACCACCCACGGGGTGGCGGTCGGTCGGCGGTGGACCGCCATGGCGGAAGCGGTCGAATCCGAGGTCGTCCGGCTGGAGCGCGATTTCCGCGCGGGGCGTCCGGCCTGCATCCCGCCGGCGCCCGGCAGCCGCCTCACCGCCGACGCGGTCGCCCTCGACTGGGCGGTGGCGGGCGACTCGGTGCTGATCCAGCTGGTCGTCACCGCCCGGGCCGCCGCCGCCGGCCTGACCCTGGCCGATTCCGTCGCCACCTCGGTGAGCTGCCGATGACCCGGCGGGGCTTCACTCTCCTCGAAATGCTGGTGGCCCTGGTCGTGGCCGCGGTGGTGCTGGTGGCGGCGCTCCGGGCCGAAACCAGCCTGGCCGCCGCGGTTCGCGGCCGGGCGGAGCGGGCCGGCGCGGCCAGTCACCTCCGCGCGGCGGTCGGGCTCCTTCGCTTCGAGCTGGCGTCGTTAGGCGTCGATCCCCGGGCCGGTCCCGATCTGGCCGTGGTGGCACCCGGTCGGGTGGTCTTCCGGGCCCACCGGGGGCTGGTGCCGGTGTGCGGCCTCGGCCCCGATTCGATCATCCTGGCCGGGCGGCTGGCGCCATGGAAGCCGCGGATCCCGGTCCCGGTCCGGGACAGCATTCTCCTGCTCGCTCCCGGCGACAGCGCCGGCGCCGAAGCCTGGCTCCCGGCGCCGCTCCTGGCCGGCCCGACGCCGGGTCTGTGTCCCGGCGGGCTCGGCGGCCAGGTCTATCGGATTGCCCTCGACTCGGCGGCCGCGGCGCTGGCGGCGGCCCGGCCCGAGACGGTCGGGCGGGTGTTCGAGACGATCGCGGTGGAAGGGTATGGCTCGGCCGCCACCTGGCATTTCGGCCAGGAGGGGCTCTCCGCCGGGGCCACGCTTCAGCCGATCGCGGGCCCGCTCGCGGGGCCGGCCGGGTTCGAGGTCGCCGGCTGGGATCGGACCGGGGCGCCGGCCGCGGTGCCATCGGCCATCGCCGGGCTCGACGTGGTGTTCCGGGTCCGGTCGGCGCGGGAGCTGGCGGTCGGTCCCGGCCGTCCAGCGGCCGCCGACGACAGCGTCCGGGCGGTCATTCGGCTCGGGAACCGACCCTGATGCCGGGGCGCGGTCGGGCGGGGCGGACGCAGTCGTGATCCTGGCGGCGCTGGCCCTGGTGTTTGCCCTGGCGGCGGCCATCGGCACGGCGGGTCCGATGGCGGTCGGCGCCATCCGCCAGGGCCGCGACGCCTTCCTGCGGGTGGCGGCGGAACGCGCGGCCGAGGGGCGGCTGGCGGCGTGGTTCGAGGAACCGTGGGTCGACTCGACGGCCGGCGGCGCGGTCGGCACCCGGATCGCGTTCACCCCCGATTCGCTCCCGACCGCGCGCCTCGAACGGACCCTCGAGGCGGTGGCCCCAAGTGTCTGGATTCTGGAGGTCCGAGCCGCCATCCTGGACCGGGGCGGGGCCATTCGGGCCCGGGCTCGGCGCGGCTGGCTGGTCCGGACCGACTCCCTTCCCGGCGATTCGACCCGGGTCGGGCGGGTGATTTCCCGATCCCGGGTGGCGGGCTTTCAGTAGCGGTTCGCCCAAGCCTTGGAAGTTTGCGAAAGATCCAGACGGTTTGGCGCCGGCTCGGCAATCCAGCGGTCGGATGGCTCCGAGGTAACGCGTTGATCCGGATTGGGTTAGCCCGACCGATGCGAGTCCTCGCAGCAGGCTGCCAGGCTTGGCATAGCCGTTGCCCGCAGACCCTGTACTTGTTGACACGTGGGCGGACCCGAAGAAGTAGGACCCAGGGTCGGCATTGGAGCCTGCGTAGTCCTGCAAGTTGTTGCAGGACAAAGATTTTCGGTGGGTGATCGTGGTCGGGTCACCAGCTTGACAAAAGGTTGCGCTATCCCTAGCGTGGCCGTCAACCATCTTGGCACTCGAGCGAAGCATGGGATTATTCAACCGCACGCGGACCACGGTCGGTCTCGACATCGGTAGCGGTCTGATCAAGCTGGCGGTCGTCTCGCACGGCTCGGGAGAACCCGTTCTCTCGAAGGTCGCGATGGCCACGGTCGTCGACGACGCCATCGTCGAAGGCGAAGTCATGGACCCGGGGATCGTCGCGGAGGCGATTCGCGGGCTCTTCCAGCAGGCCGGGATCAAGCCGAAGAACGTCATCACGGCCGTGGGTGGCCGCGACGTCATCATCAAGAAGATTCCGATGGACCGGATGAAGGAGGGCGAGGCGCGCGAACTGATCCGCTGGGAAGCGGAGCAGCACGTGCCGTTCGACATGGACAACGTCGAACTCGACTTCCAGATCCTCGACCCGGAGAGCGAGGGGCTCCAGATGTCGGTGCTCCTGGTGGCGGCCAAGCGGGAACTGGTCGAAACCAAGATCTCGCTCCTCAAGGACATCGGGATCGAGCCGTCGGTCATCGACGTGGACGCCTTCGCGCTCCACAACGCCTTCGAGGTCAACTACCCGGACGCCATGAAGGGCGTCGTCGGGCTGGTCAACATCGGGCACGAAATCACCAACGTGAACATCCTGGACGAGGGCGTTCCGGTGCTGACCCGCGATCTCCCGGTCGGCACCCGGCGGTTCCGCGAGGATCTCCAGCGGGAACGGGGTCTCTCGGCGGACGAAGCCACCCGCCTGCTCCAGGGTTTCGAAGTGAACGAGGCGCTGTTGCCCTTCCTCCAGAGCCGCGGCGAGGAGCTGGCGGTCGGGATCGAGCGGGCCGCGGCCTTCCTCCAGACGGCGAGCCGGTCGGCCGCCGGGCTGAGCCGGCTGTTCCTCTCGGGTGGCGGGGCCCGGATCCCGGGGCTCGCCAAGACGCTGGGCGATCGGCTCAAGATGCCGGTCCAGCTGGCCAATCCCCTCGAGCGGATCCAGGTGGCCGACGGCGTGTTCGATCAGATGAATGTCGACGAAGTGGCTCCGCTGCTGATGTTGCCGGTTGGTTTGGCGCTCCGTCAGGCCGCGTGACCCGGAGAGGAAGCGTTAGGCGCCCATGATCACCATCAATCTCAAGCCCGGGCACAAGCGTGCCTCGTCCGGCTCCGCTCTGGCGGGGATCGGCGCCCAGCTCAAGGGCCTCGGGCAGAAGATCAAGGATCCCTACCGGCTCGGCGCGCTCGCCCTCGGGGTGGCGTGGCTCGGCTACGTCGGGATCAGCCAGATGGCCATCACCACGGAAATCGCCGATCTCGAGCCCAAGCTGGAGCAGTCGCGGGCCGAGAATCAGCGGTTCCGGGCCTTCCTCGGCGAGAAGCGCCGGCTCGAATCGGTCCGCGATTCGATCCAGGCCCAGATCGAGACCATCCGGACCGTCGACGGCGATCGCTACGTCTGGCCCCGGATCCTCGACGAAGTGGCCCGCGCGGTGCCGCCCTACACCTGGCTCACCGACGTGCAGACCCTCGCGGTCACGCCGCCGCCCGTCACCGACACGACCCAGAAGGTGCCCGAGGTCCCGCCCGTGATGGTCACCATCAACGGCCGGACGGTCGACATCCAGGGCTACACCCGGCTGCTCCGGCAGCTCGAGGATTCTCCGTACCTCCAGGACGTGACCGCCATCTCCGCCAACACGGTGCTCGATCAGAACCGGGCGGTGACCGCGTTCGTCCTCAAGGCCACGTTCCAGAAGACCCGTCCCTCCGCGGCCACTCGGGCCGAGCAGGAACAGGCGACCGACAATGCCGCGGCGAAGCAGACCGCGGTGGCGCAGCGGGAGGACTGACCCATGGCGCTGCTCGACAATCCCAAAGCGGCCCCGGCCCTCGGCCTCCTGTTCGCCGGTCTGGTCGGCTACATGTTCTACTCCGGCGAAGTGGTCCGCTCGATCGGCTTCGAAGGCGTGCCGATCAAGAAGGAGCAGGCCAAGGTGCTCCAGGACTCGATCGCGTTCCTCGACGCCCAGACCGACAGCGTCAAGCGCGATCTGGCCCGCGGCACCATCGAGGATCTCAAGAACCGGATCGAGTCCTATCGCGGGACGCTCTCCATCCTCCGTCAGCTGGTGCCGGAGCGGAACGAGGTCCCCAATCTCCTCGACGACATCTCGACCCGCGCCAAGATCCGCGGCGTCAACCTGGCCGAAGTGGTGCCGCAGCCGGTGACCCCCGGTCCGGCGCCGTTCGACACCTACACCTATCGGGTGGCCGTCATCGGCCGCTACGACCAGATCGGGGAATTCCTCTCCGACATCGCGAGCCTTCGCCGGATCATCGTGCCCTACGATCTGACGGTGGCCTCGGCCCAGTTGGCCCAGGCCAAAGCGCTCGGCGACACGACCAAGGCGATGCTGGAAGCGAAGTTCCAGATCCGCACCTACGTGAAGGGCCAGCCGGTGTCCCCGGAAGGAGGGCAGGGTGGCAACTAAGCAGCTCCTCGCGCTCGTCGCGTCGCTGTCGCTCCTGACGAGCGGCTGCGGCGGCGGTGACGAGGCCGAGGCCAAACAGGCGGCCCTGGCGCCCGCGACGCCCGCCGCGGCGGACGTCGAGGAAACGCCCGCGCCGACGACTCCCGCGGCCGACTCCGCGGCGCCGGTCGCCAAACCGGTCGCCCCGCCGGCCGACTCGGCCGCCGTGGCCGCGTCCGCGCCCGTCGATTCGGCCGCGGTCGATCCGAACGCGCCCGCCGATCAGTCGGGTGTCACGGACCGCGAGAACTTCTCCTACTCTGGCGGCAGCCGGGATCCGTTCGTCTCCCTGCTGGCCACCACCAACGTCGGCCCCGAACTGCCCGACCTGCTCCTGGTCGCCATCTACTACGACACCCGGATTCCCGGAAACAGCGTCGTGGTGATGCGCGACAAGGTCGGCGCCCGGAAATACAATCTCCGGCCGGGTGATCGTCTGGGCCGGATGCGGGTCGCCAGCGTGCGCCCCAAGGACGTCACGTTCACGATCGATGATTTCGGCACCGAGCGGCAGGAAACCGTGTCGCTTCGCAAGCAGGAGGAGACCCAATGAGGTTCAGTTCCTGGTCGCTGGTCGCTCTGGCGCTGTTCTCGTTCGCCGCGACGCCCGTCGCCCCGCGACACGAGCCCGATGGTGAAGTCCGGGCTCTGAGCCTGCGGACGGTCACCGGCGGCGCCGAACTCGCCATCCACGTGCGGGGCGCGGTGTCGGTCAAGGACATGACCCTGGCCGATCCGGCCCGGATCGTCCTCGATCTGACCGGCGCCGTGCTGCCCTCCGACATCAAGGACCAGTACGACGGCGTCAACCGCGCCGGCGTGGTCGGGATGCGGATCCGGCAGTTCAACGAGAACACCGTGCGGGTCGTGCTCGTCATGGACCGGCTCAAGCCGTACCGGATCAGCCAGGCCGAGGACGGGATCCACGTCGCCTTCGGGTCCGATCAGGCGTTCGCCGCCTGGTCCACCGGCTCGATTCCGATCGTGGCCGTCGCCGACCAGCCGGCCCCGGCCGCGGAGCCCGTCGCCGAGACCAAGGCTCCGGCCCGCGCGGCCAAGCCCAAGGTCGAGGTCGTCGAGCCCGCCACCGAGGCCGCCGACAACGCCCCGGTCGACTCGCCGTTCAAGGATCGGAAGCTGGCGCGCGTCAGCCCGGTCTACACCGTCGGCCAGCAGCGCCAGGAGCCCCGGCTCACGGTCAGCTGGGACAACGCCAGCATCCAGGACGTCATCGCCGGCTTCCAGGCGATCAGCGGCCGGTCGATCATCCTCGGCAAGGCCATCGACGTGAAGGTCACCGCCGAGATCCGCGACAAGCCCTGGCCCGACGCCTTCAAGGCGATCCTCGGCGCCTACGGCCTCTCGGTCCAGGAAGTCGACGGCGGGATCCTCCGGGTCGACGCGCCCGAGACCCTCGCGGCCATCGACTCGCTCGAGCCCCGCGAAACCGCCGTGGTCCCGATCAACTACGCCAAGGCCGCCGACCTGGTCGGCAGCGTGGGCGGCGTGCTCTCGAAGCGCGGCAAGGTCGTCGCCGACACCGGCAGCAACTCGCTCATCATCACCGACTCGCGCTCGGCCATCCCGTCGCTCCGCGACTTCGTGACCGGCCTCGACATCCGGCCCGCCCAGGTCGCGATCCAGGCCAAGATCATCTTCGTCGACCGGACCGACGTCGAGCAGCTCGGCTTCAAGTACGACCTCGCCACCGGCGGGCAGTTCTACAACAAGATCATCCAGCGGCCCGATCCGAATAAGGAAGGCGAGCCGTACCTCCCGGGCGTCAACGTCGTCGACCTGGGCGGCAACGCGATCTCCGCGATCGCCAACGCCGACGCCATCGTGTCGTCGTCCGCGCTCGACCTGACCTACTCGATCGCCCTCGGCGGGTTCACGCTCTCGAGCTTCCTCTCGGCGCTCGAACGGGTCGACCTGACCGACGTCCAGACCGAGCCGGTCATCACCACCAAGGACAACAAGAAGGCCTCGCTGCTCGTCGGCGAAGAAATTCCGCTCCGCGTCATCGACGCGAGCTCGCTCGGTGGCGGCGCCGGCCAGGCCCCCCGCGCCACGGTCCAGTTCAAGGAAGTCGGCATCAAGCTGAACGTCACGCCGCACGTCACCAACAACCGGCAGATCGTGCTCGACATCGAGACCGAGCGGTCGGCGGTGAAGCTCCTCTCGGCGGCCGACCTCGGCTTCAGCATCGACAAGCAGAACACCAAGAACGAAATTCTCGTCAGTGACGGCGAAACGGCCGTCATCGGCGGCTTGACGGTCACCACGGTGACCCGCGCCAAGACCGGGATCCCGCTCCTCGGGAGCCTCCCGATCATCGGCAGTCTGTTCAGCTTCACGATCAACACCGAAAACCGGAAGGACCTGATCATCCTGGTCACGCCGCGCATCGTGGACGACCAGGCGCAGGACAACTGATCGGGAAGGCCGCAGTCGATTAGGGGATCGCTCGTCCCGGTTCCCATCCCAAAGCCGCCGGAGTTGGCAGGTCGCCAGCTCCGGCGGTGTTTTTTCCGGTCGTTGTGACGCGCCGGTCCGCTGGCGGGTATCGTCGGGTGAGTCGTCAGTTTCCGAGCCCCGGACCGGGAGTCCGCGCCATGCGCCCGCTTGCCATTGCCGCCCTCGTCGCCGCCCTGGCGGCCTGTGACATCACCAACCCGGCCCCGGCCCTCGATCTCGACGATCTGCCCGCCACGGTCATCCTGGGCCTCGGCGATCAGCGCGTCGTCGGTTCCTCCTCGGTCCGGTTTTCGGCCGTTCGGGAGGACTCCCGCTGCCCCGTGGACGCCACCTGCATCTGGGCCGGCAACGCCCGGATCGAGGTCACGGTCTCGCCCCTGGCGGGCGATGGCCCGGCCCAGGTCGCCACCCTCAACAGCTTCCTGGAGCCGAAGACGGCCTCCGCGCTGGGGCTTCGGCTCAGCCTGGTCGGGCTGAGTCCGGACCCCCGCCTCAACCGGCCGACCTCCGGCTACCGGGCCGAGCTGCGGGTGGAAATCGCCACGGAATAGCTGGTCAGTGGCGGGTCGAGTCGGCCGGGACCCGCCGGCCGACTTCCGACCAGCCGCTCGATCCCCGCGCCACCCGGACCCGGACCGGCCGGTACTGCCCCGCGGTTTCCCGCCACTGCTGGACCAGCGTCAGGGTGTCGCCAACCCACGCCAGGCTGTCGGGCCCCCAATCGGCCGGGTCGACCCGCCACTCGCTGACCAGCGAGTCGCCGTCGATCCGGAGCACCTCGACCATGTTGGGCTCGAACGCCGCCTCCAGATCGAAGTTGCCCGCCGCCAGCCGGATCCCGCCCGGCGCCACCACCGGCCGACCGTCCAGCGGGCGCTGCCGCCCGGTGGATTCGTGGATCAGCATCCAGCTCCCGCCTTCGTAGTAACCGACCCGGATCAGGTGGAAGGGCGTTCCGGTCAACGGGCCGTGGTATCGGAAGCTCCGATACGACTCGCCCTCGGTCGAATCGTCGGCCAGGACCACCGGCGGCGCGCCGCCGGGCAGCCGGATGGTCAGGGTCGGGCCGGTCCGGCTGGCCCGTCCGCCGGCCGCGGCCAGGGCGGCGGCCTCGCCGGTGTCGGCCGGCGCGACGGTGGTGGTGGGTGACGGGGTCGAGTCGACCGGAGGAACCGGTTGCTCCCGCCCGGCCGAGCAGGCCAGGAGCGGGACGAGCAGGAGAAGGGGGGATCGCATCCCGGAAAAATGACCTGGGCTCGTCGGCTCGGGAACACCGTCCCGGTTGCCTACCTGCCCCCCGGCCCCCCTGCTAACCTTCCCCCATGCCCTTCCGTTTTACCACCGCCGGCGAATCGCACGGCAAAGGCCTGGTTGCCGTGGTCGAAGGCGTCCCGGCCGGCCTCCGGATCGACGCCGCGTTCGTCGACGCCGAGCTGTCGCGCCGGATGCAGGGGTACGGTCGGGGTGCCCGGATG
>JAEUJH010000072.1 GCA_016794825.1 Gemmatimonadota bacterium | reverse complement strand
GTTCTGGACTCCGATGACCGCCGAACCCGCGAGCGCGATCCCGTCGAGTCCGAGGGTCGAGACGCCGGGGGGCGTCGCCACCGTCCGGACCTCGCCCGACTGGAGGTCGGCCAGGAGGAGACCGTGGGAGTAGTCCGCCAGATAGAGCCGGCGGCCATCCGGCGCCACGGCCACGCCCTGGAGCGAGCGGAAGAGTCGGTGGCGGAGCCGTTCCTCGAGGACCACCGTGCCGCCGTCGAGCCGGGCCCGGTAGAGAATCGGCGACTCGCTGTCGGTCAGGTAGACGCCGCCGGCCGCGTCGACCACCAGGTCGCCGAACAGGTGCGGCTCGGCGCGGGGCGCCTCCGCCATGCCTAACGTTCTTCCGGTGGCGAGGTCGAACGCCCAGACCCGGGCCCGGGCCGAGTCGGCCGGCTGGTAGTCGGCCATGGTGGGCAGGGTCCGGGTGGTGGCCCAGACCACCCCGCGCGCGGCGTCGACCCGGACGCCCAGGACCGCGTCGAGGCGGGTCGGCGGCGCCTTGGGGAAGTCGACGACCCGTCCGTCGGGGCCGATCCGCGCGATGGTCCGCCGGTGGATGCTGGCGACGAACCAGGAGCGCGACCGCGGGTCGTAATCCATGCCTTCGGGGAAGAACTCGGGGTCCGGAATGCCAGCCACCGAGTCGCTTCGGACCAGGGGCGCGATGTTGGAGGCGAGCTTGCGGGTCACCGCCTCCATGCCGGGCGCCGACCGGAACGGGGCGAACACCGGCCGGGCCGCGACGTCGAGGCCGGCGCCGAGATCGGCGAGCAGGCCGAGCCACCGGACGGTACCCGCGGTATCGGCCAGGCGGGCGGACAGGTCGGCGGTGGCCACGAGGTAGGCGGGCTGGTTCGGCCAGGCCTGGTGGGCCGCGGCCACGAGGTCCCGAGCCCGCGCCAGATTGCCGGCTCGTTCCGCCGCCGCCGCTTCGCGGTACCGGGCCCGGGCCACCGCCGCCAGGGAGTCGGCCTGGGCCGCGCCGACCGCGAGCGGCGCCACGAGCAGACTCGCGAGGAGCAACGTCGAGGACTTCATCGCGACGCCGTGACGGCGACCCCGTCGGGACGGGCGCCGACCGAGAAGTACCGGAGCACGGCTCCGCTCTGGAGATCGACCTGAGCCACCTGGTTGGTACCCTGGAGCGCGAGGTAGGCCCGGCGTCCGTCGCGGCTGACCACGCCACCCACCGGCTGGGTGCCAGCGCCGGTGAAGACGGCCGCCCGCCTGGTTCGAGTGGCCGCATCGAACACGTATGCGCTGTCGGCCCGCGGGTTGGAGACGATCATCAGGCCGCCCACCGGGGCCGCGTTGACCCGATAGGGCAGGCCGAGATCGGCGAGGGTGTCGATCGGCGCCCACCCCGCCACGTCGATGACGGTGACGGTTCCGAGCGCGTTGCTCCCCAGCCAGACCTGACGTCCATCCGGCGTCACCGCGACCCCCTCGGTCTGCTGCGAGACGGCGAGGGTTCGCGTCGCCGTCATGGACTCGAGGTCGATTTCGGTGATCGAGCCGTCGAAGATGTTGGCGGTGTAGGCCCGCCTGGCGTCGGCGGGCACCGCCACCAGGTGGGAGCCCCGGGCGTTGGTCGGCGCCGTGCCG
>JAEUJH010000069.1 GCA_016794825.1 Gemmatimonadota bacterium | reverse complement strand
GGCGCAGGCCAGCGCCCTCCTGGGCGGCGGTCGGCGCCAGTTGCTGGAGGCCTTGGCGGAGCCCGACTCGGCGGCCGGTCTGGCCCGCCGCCTCGGCCTGCCGCGGCAGCGGGTCAACTATCACCTCCGGCTGCTCGAGCGCGAGGGGCTGGTCGAACCGGTCGAGCAACGGCGCAAGGGCAACTGCGTCGAGCGGGTGGTGCGGGCCACCGCCCGAGCCTACCTGATCAGCCCGGAGGCGTTAGGCGCCATCGGGGTCGCCTCCGGCGAGGAGGGCGATCGGGCCAGCGCGGCCACGCTGATGGTCGCCGCCAGCCGGGCCATTCATCAGGTCGCGGCGCTCGAGGCCCGGGCCGCGGCGGCCGGCAAGCGGCTGGCCACCCTGACCCTCGACACCGAAATCCGGTTCGCATCGGCGGAGAGCCGGGCGGCGTTCGCGGAGGAGCTCGTCACCCTGGTCGGCCGGCTGGCGGCCAAGTACCACGACGACCGGGCGCCGCGCGGGCGCCGCTTCCGCCTGGTCAGCCTCGTCCATCCGGTGCCCGCTCGAGAGGAGTCGTCGCCATGAACAGCCAGGAGCCGATCCCGGCGACGCCGGGCCCGGTGTCGCGATCGATCGAGGTGGCAGTCGAGATCGCGGCGGACCGGCGCGACGTCTGGGAAGCACTGGTCGATCCGGTGGAGCTGGTCCGGTGGTTCTCGCTTTCCGCCGAGGTCACACCCGGTCCGGGAGGTCAGACGGTGTGGGCGTGGGATGACGGGTGGCGGTGGATCTCGACCATCGACCGATGGGAGCCGGGCGTGGCGTTGACCCTGGTCAATCGCGACCAGCGGCCGTTCGACACCGACGGTCAGCTGCTGCCGCAGGGGCAGGTGGCGCCCGCCACGCTCGCCATGGAGTTCACCCTGACGACGGTGGCCGGGGGAACCCGGCTCCGGCTGGTCCATTCCGGGTTCGGTCGCGGGTCGCACTGGGACGACGAGTTCGACGGGGTTTCGGTCGGATGGGCGTTCGAGCTTCGGAGCCTCAAGCTCTACCTCGAGCGGTTCCGCGGACGGCATCGGGCCGGCGGACTGGCGCGGATCAGCACCTCTCTGTCTCAATCCGAGGCGTGGGCTCGGCTCCTCGGCCCCGGCGGCTTTGGGCTCGCTCCGTGGCCCGCCGGGCCGGGCGCCGCGGTGGCCCTGACGGTGGGCGACGGCGACCCGATGGCGGGGACCGTCTACTTCCACGTGCCGGACCGAGACTTGTCGCTGACCGTGGCCGAACTGGGCGGCGGGGTCTTCCGCCTGGGGACTCATCAGGCCATGGGCAAGACCGGCGTGAGTGTCTGGATCGCGAGTTACCAGCCGGACGACGGTCGAGTGGCCGCGCTCAAGGCGCGGTGCCAGGGGATCATCGATCGGCTGTTCAGCTCTTGAGCCACTTGGTTCGAGTATAGGCGATCCGGAACCCCTGCCGCTCCGCGTTTCGTTGGCTGGCCGAGCCGGGGACCACGACCATCATGGCGAGGTCGCAACCGAGGCTTGCGGCCGCGCCGAGGCGATGGGCCAGCAGGGCACGCTGGGCGCCGCGGTTGCGGGCCTCGGGGACGGTGCAGGCTCCGGCCAGGAGCATCACGCCCTGGTGCCAGCTCATGGCCCCCGCGGCGATGGGCACGCCGTCCAGATCCGCCACACAGGCGGCCGCCCGTCGCCGGGCCGCCGCCAGCGGGCCCATGGCCCTCAAGATCGTGGCGAACTCTCCGGTGGCCTCCCAGCCCCTGACACAGATCTCGCCCCACTCCGACGCCTCCGCGAGGCCGACGGTCCGGACCGTCGGGGTCGGCCCCCCGGGGGCGGCACCAGGAATCGGCGCCGAGGTGGGTCGGTACATCACGTTGCTCACTTCGATGGGTCGGTAGCCGCGATCGGCCAGACGGGCCATGAGGTCGATGGGGGCGTGGGGCGCTACCTCGTGGGCAGTCGGGGCGCCGCGAGTGGCAAAGAACCCCTCGATGGTGTCGAGGTCGGCGTCGGTCGGGGTGCCGAGGACGCCAAGGCCAAACGTCTGCGTAATCGGCGATGCTGGGCCGTCGAAGGCGCAGGCGGCGCCGGCCACCTCGATCGTGGCGGCGCCGACGGCCGGGTCGAGCTGGGCGCGCGCCTCGACGTATCCGACACAGCCGTCGCCCTCGGTGGCCTCGAGGCGGCGGGCCAGCGCCAGGTCGGCAAAGGGATAGTCGCTCGTCATGAGGTCGGCTGCATCCGTCCGAGGCGATGGAAGAGGATGGCGGCCCGCTTGATCAGGGCGGGGAACACGCTGAGGTCGGCGGTTTCCCGATCGGAGTGATCGTCGCGACCGGCGCCGCCGATCCCGTCCATGGCCATGGACACGAGGCCCGAGGTGAAGGAGATGTCGGCCGCGCCGGCCCGCATCGGGTCGGTCCCGGTGACCGGTCCGAACCCGATGGCGCGACTGATGCCGTCGTAGAGGGCGAGGAGCCGCTGGTTGCCGGGCGAGGGTGGCAGGGGCGGATAGCCGTCCTCGAAGGTGATCGTGGCGGTGGCCTGCGGCCCGGTTTCGGCCACGATCCGGCGCATCGTTTCCTTGGTGGCGGCGAGCTGCTCCGGTGAAAGGATCCGGAGGTCGCCGCTGGTGACCATCCGGGCCGCCACCACGTTGCTCTTCCCGAAGGCCGTACCCCGGACGCCGGTGGGGTCGACCGTCACGTCGGTGCCGCCTAACGCGATGCCGGGGTTGAAGGTCAGGAACGGCTGACCGGCCAGACGCTGATGGAAGGCGGCCAGGATCCGGGCCGTCTCGAAGATGGCGCCCGAGCCCACGGCGGGCGTGAAGATCTGGGACGAGTGGGCCGCGGCCGAGGTGGTGGTCAGGGTCCAGGCTGTGTAGCCCCGCCGGGCGACGACCGCCTTGTGGGGATCGCCGGAGCCGTTTTCGAACCCGATGGCCACGTCGTGGCGCCGGGCCAGCTCGAGGAGCGACCGGCGCGACACGGCCATCGGGTCGCCGGAGTCCTCCTCGTCGCCGGTCATGATGACGGTGACATGGAGATCGTCGAGGAGGCGGGCCGCCTTGAGGGCCTTGAGCGCCTGGACGATGATGACGTCGCCGCCCTTCATGTCGACGATCCCGGGCCCGCGGGCGGTGCCGGCATCGAGTCGTTCGAACCGCTGGAACGGGCTGTCGGGCTCGAACACGGTGTCGAGGTGGCCGATCAG
>JAEUJH010000036.1 GCA_016794825.1 Gemmatimonadota bacterium | reverse complement strand
GTTCATCATCAAGCTCCCCCGGAACCCGGGACCCAAGGACCGCGAGTGGAGCGAGTGGTATCCCCGAGCCAAGCCCGGCTCGCCGCCGCTTCCCGACGGGTTCACCTATCGATTCCGCGTCATCCTCGCCACCGAAGTCGGCCGGGTCGATCGCGTCGGGCCGTTCTCCGTCGAAACCGTGGCCCGCTACTTCTATTCCGTGGCCGACTCGAAGCGCCTCGCGGCGATGTCCTCGTTCCGGATCCACCATCGCGGAACGCCGGTGCCCCAGCTCCAGGCGGCGGGCGCAGTCTCCGTGGTGACCGGCCCCACCCCGGCACTGCTCGTCCAGACCAATACCGACACCGCGTCCGACCGGTGCTTTCTGGTGACGGAAGCGGCGGACAGCCTCGTCGTGACGGACCTCACCACCTGCGCGGCCTCGATCACGGCGCACCCCCTCACGGCGGACTCCGGGCGGATCGCGGCGGCCCGCGCCCTCGACCTGGTGCCCGGTTGGATCGACTTCGACACTTTCCGCGTTCCGGGTCTGTTCGAGCTGTCCGACGGCGTGTTCGACAGCCGGACCCTGACGTTCACGCCGGTCACCGCGCCCGACGAGCCCAACCGGATCAACGGCCTCCCGCCGGCCTCGCTGTCGCCCGACGAGCGGAGCTACGTCTGGTTCACCCATCACGGCGACGACGAGCACCCCGTGCTCGGCGTCACCGACTGGCGGAGCGACTCGACCTACGTGGTACCGATCGATCGCACCCGGATGCGGTACAACGACTATCACGAGATCGGGCCCGCGTGGGTGGACCACCACTTCACCTGGGTCCGGGGTTCCGACGGGATCGACCGGCTGACGCCCCGGGACCGGTTCACTCCGCTCCCGTACCGGGGCGAACTGACGGTCGGCAAGCCGGGCGACTACGCGGCCTACACCCTGCGGCCCGGGGGCAAGGCCCTCCGCCAGGCCATGATGGACGTACTGGTGACCGAACTCGGCGCGGAACGGATGCCCGACGAGTTGGACGGGTATCAGCTGGTCGTCCGGCTCGACGGCAAGCTCATCAAGGCCGCCGTGATCGAAACGGGGAGTTACCTGTCGATCGGGATGGACTACGGCAGCACCGACCCGGCGCTCATGACCCGGGTGGCAGCGGCGCTCGACGCCGCGGTCGCCACCGGGCGGTACGACTCGCTCTTCGTGGCTGACAAGTAGTCGCCGGGCCCAAGTGGCCCCATCGCAGGTCTCGAAATGGCGCTGGCCTGGTGGCCGCCCCGCCCCTATGCTCCCAGGCCGTTTCCACTGGGACCCTCTCCTGACGCCGCCAAGCCTGTCGCCCTATCGGCCCCGAACCACCCGGTTCCTGACCCTCCACCGGCAGGCGGGCGTGACCCTCAAGGTCTATGGCATCACGGCCACCGACGAGCTGCCGCCGCCCGCCACGGTAGCCGCCGCGATCGGCCTCGCGGTCGACTACCTCGCGACGCCCCGCCCCCCGTGCTGGCGGGCCGGCATCGACTGGTCGAACCTGCCTGGATACGGAATCGGATCGCTGATCGTGCACCGGGGCCGGACCACGGTGTTCGCGGTGCTCGATTGGTGGGTCGACGAGAACATCCTCCGCCACCACGTCTGGGCGGCGCCGGCCGAGCCGGCCGGACCATTCGAGTCCTTGACCCCGGCCGACGTGGCGATCTGCGTCTGGGAACTGGCGGTGCTCCAGCACGAACGCGCCGCCTGGCTCCGCCACGTGCTCACGCCCGACGGCACCGCCGATTTCGACGCGTACCTGGCCGATCGATTCGACCCGACGGCCGCCCCATCCTCCTGACCCTGGACCGCGGAACCGCCCATGTCATCCCGTCCCGATCACCGCCCCGCTCCCACCGAGTACGAGGCCTACTACTCCTCCTACATCGACCGAACGCCCGACGGACCGCTGGTCGAGACGATGACGGCCCAGATCGCCGAGGTGGATCGAACCTTCCGCGACCTTTCGCCCGAGCGGGCGGGATACCGCTACGCCCCCGGCAAATGGACGATCCGCGAAGTACTCGGCCACCTGATCGACACCGAGCGCGTCTTCGGCTATCGGGCCGTGTCGTTCTCCCGCGCCGACCCGGCTCCCCTGCCGAGCTTCGATCAGGCGCTCTGGAACCCGGCGGGCCGCTACGACGAGCGTCCGATCGGCGGCCTGGTCGACGAGTGGATCGCCACCCGGCGCGCCACCATCGCCTTCGCGGCCGCGATGCCCGATGAGGCGTGGAACCGGACCGGCATCGCCAGCGGATTCCCGTTCACCGTCCGGGCGGCGCTGTGGATCCTCCCCGGCCACGTCCGGTACCACCTGGCCCACCTGGCCGACCGCTACCGTTAGGCATTTCCCGGCGCATCGAGCCCTCGGCGTCGGGGCGGCGGGCCCTGGTCGGTCCCGGCGGGGCGCCCGCCCTCAGAGCCAGGGGCCCAGCGCGTCGACGCTCCGGACGATCTGCGCCGGCGTGGTGGCGCCGTAGCTGAGGAGCAGGCCCCGGCCCACCGGCCGGCCCAGGTAGTAACCGGACAACGCGGCCATCCCGACCCCGTTCGGCAGCGCGCGGGCGGCGATGGCCGCGTCGTCCCGATCGTTCGGGAGATGGCCCACGAGATGGAGCCCCGTGTCCGAGGGCCCGGGTCGGACCCGGTCGCCCCAGGTCCGGGCCATCCGCTCCACCAGCACGTCCCGACACTCCGCGTAATGAGCCTTGGCCAGCCGGAGGTACGCCGCGAAGTGGCCCGCGGTCATGAAGTCGGCCAGGACGGCCTGGATCAGCGTCGGTGAGAAACCGTCGGTGACCCGCCGGGCCGCGGCGAACGGATCGACCAGCGGAGGCGGAACGATCAGATACGCCAGCCGAAGACCCGGAAAGAGGACCTTGTTGCAGGTCCCGACATAGAGGACCCGATCGGCCCGGTCGAGCCCCTGCAACGAGGCGATCGGCCGCCCCTGATAGCGGAACTCGCTGTCGTAGTCGTCCTCGATGATCCAGGCGCCGGTGGTCGCGGCCCACTGGAGCAGCGCCAGTCGGCGCGGCAGACTGAGGGTGACACCGAGCGGGAACTGGTGCGACGGCGTGACGTACACCAGCCGCGCGTCGCGCTCCTCCGCCAGGCGGTCGACATCGAGCCCGTCGCCATCGACCCGCACCCCTCGGACCACCGCCCCCGCCGCCTGGAGCGCCGACCGCGCACTCCGATATCCCGGCTCCTCCATGACGGCAATCGACCCCGGATCGAGGAGCAGACGGGCCGCCAGGTCGATCGCCTGCTGGGTACTCGACACCACCACGACCTGATCGGGATCCGCGCGGACCCCGCGAGTCAGCCGGGCGTGCTCGACGATCGCCGCCCGGAGGGCGGGGTGACCCCGCGGATGCCCGGGCAGGAACAGCGCCGATCCGGAACGCCGGGCGCGGCGGGCCAACATCCGATTCCAGGTCCGGGCCGGAAACCCGATGACGTCGGTCGAGCAGGGACCATGGGGATGCTCGGTGGCGATCTCCAGCTGCCCGAGGGTCGTCATCTGCCGACCCCGTTCGGACAGGCGAACCGAGTTCGGCCGGATCGGTCGCGCCTCGCCGACCGGCGGCCGGGGTCCGGCACTCGACCGGCGCGGCCCCGGAAACGGCGCCGCTTCGCCGAGTGACGTCGCCACCGTGGTCCCCGAACCGATCCGGCGGACCACGAACCCTTCGGCGGTGAGTTGCCGGATCGCCGCTTCGACGGTGTTCCTCGATAGCCGGAGGTCGGCGGCCAGCGTCCGCGCCGAGGGCAGTCGGGCCCCGGGCTTGAGGCTGCCCGACAGCACTTCGTCGCGAAGCCGCCGATAGAGCTGGGTGTAGAGCGGCGCTTCCGCGGCGCCGCGACCCGGCGCGACCGGGATCTCGACGACGGCTTCGCGAGCCGGGAAACGCCTCGAGCGGGCACGGGAACGAGCGACAGGCACGGACCGGACTCCGATTAAAGTGGTACCATCGATTGTGCTGAAGTGGCACCATTGGCAAGGCCACTTCCATGACCATGATAGGGCCGCCAACTCGCAACGGCCAGGGGCGGCGGGCCCGATGCGGTCGGACTACCTTGATGCGTTCGGTGACCAGGAGTGGTCGTGCACACGATCGGGATGGCGGTGATGTCGGCGGACGGATGCCTCACTCGTCACGCCGAGGCGGGCACCGGGTTCGCCTCCGAGGCGGACCAGCGCCTCTTTCGCGAGACGCTCGGCCGGTGCGACTGCGTGGTCATGGGGGGCGCGGCCTTCCGGGCCGCCCGGGCCCGGATCGTCGAACGGCTCGACGAGGCCCGACTCCGGGTGGTGCTGACCCGGCGACCGGAGGATCATCGCGACGACGCCCGACCCGGCCGGCTCGAGTTCCGCGCCGACGCGCCGGCGGCGGTGCTCCGCGACCTGGCCGTCCGCGGCTTCCAGCGCTGCGCGGTGGTGGGCGGCGCCCGGACCCTGACCGACGCGCTCGGGCATGGACTGCTCGACGAGTTGTGGCTGACGGTGGAACCGGTGCTCTTCGGCACCGGGGCACGGCTGGTCGACGGCGCGGTGGAGTTTCCGCTCGACCTCCAGGGCGTCGAGCGGCTCGGCGCCGACACCGTCCTCCTCCGCTACCGCCCGGCGCGGCGACCGCGCCGTTAGGCGTCAGCCGGCGGCGATGATGTTGCCGGGGGCGAGGAGGCCGAGCGGGTCGAGTTCCCGCTTGGCGGCGCGGAGGAGCCGCTGCTGGATGGGGCTGAACTGGAGCGGGAGCCACTTCGACTTGATCTTGCCGATGCCGTGCTCCGCCGCGACGGTCCCGCCTCCCGCCACGACATCCCGGAGGGTCCGCTCCACGACGCCCTCGATCTTCCTGACCTCGGCCGCGTCGCGCCCGATGTAGTTGCAGTGCGGGTGGCCGTTGCCCGCGTGACCGAAGATGACCGGCGGAAGGAGATCGGCCTCGGCGGCCCGCTCCCGCACCGTGGCGATGGTGGCCCGGAGGGCTCGATACGGAACCGCCCAGTCGGTGGAAATCCGCCGCCCGCCCGCGGCCCGGAAGGGCGTGGCCCGCTCGTGCATCCGCGCCGGGACCGCGTGCCGAAGCCGGCGGGCAATGGCCAGCGCCCCGTCGCCCTCGAAGACGTTGACCCGGTCGGCGTCGGCCCCGTGGGCCTGCGCCAGCTCGAGCCAGGCCTCGAGGGGCGGCTCGTCGTCGCGCGCCTCCTCGACGTACACCACGGCGCCCACCCCCTCGGGCCAGACGCCGTCTCCCCCGTCGCCGCGGGCAATGGCGGCCGCCTCGCCGTCGAGGAACTCGAGACACCGCGGCGCCACGCCGGCCGACTCCCGGGCCGCCACGATGAAGTCGAGGGCGGCGGACTCGGTGCCGAACGGAATGGCGAGCCCGAGTTCCACCGCCGGCTTGGGGAGCAGCGCCAGCTCGGCGGCGAGGATCACGCCGAGGGTGCCCTCGCTGCCGACGAACCAGTCAACCAGATCCTGGAGCGGCGGGTAGCCGACCGTGTTCTTCTCGAGCGCCGGACGGCGGAGGTCGATGACCGAGCCGTTGGCCAGCGCCACCGTCAGGGCCCGGATGTGGGCTCGCGCGGCGCCGTAGCGGAAGGTGCGGGGACCGGACGCGTTGCACGCGATCGCCCCGCCCACGGTGCATTCCTGATCGCTGGTCGGATCGGGCGCGAAGAACAGTCCGTGCGGGGCCAGTTGGCGCTGGAGATCGCCGATCAGGACGCCGGCCTCCACCCGCGCGGTGCGGGCCGCCGGGTCGATGTCGAGCACCCGGTCGAGCCGCCGGGTCGAGAGGACGATGCCCGTGTCGGCGATGCTGGCGGCCGTGGTGCTGGTCTGCCCGCCGGCCGGGGTGACCGCGGTCCGGGTGCCGGTGGCGTGGCGGAGCAGGTCCACCACCTCGTCGGCCGAACCCGGTCGGGCCACGGCGTCCGGGACCAGCACCAGGCCGGAGGCGTCGGCCGAGTATCCCTCCCGCACGTCGCGATCGGTGACCAACGCGATCATTCGTCGGCCTGGAACCGGATGACCGACGCGGACTGCACGTCCGGAATGGCCAGGAGCGTGTCGCGGAGGCCGGGATCGCCGGGGCCGTCGACCGAGATGACCGCCAGCGCCTCGCCGCCCTCCTTGAGCCGGGCCTGATGGTACTCGGCGATGTTGACGCCCGCGTCGCCGAGCGCGGTGCCGACGTGCCCGATGACGCCGGGGACGTCGCGATTGGTCAGCACCAGGAGGGTTTCCCGCGGCGCCACGTCGACGTGGAACGGACCGACCTGGGACAGCCGGGCCGGCGCGTCGAGCGGCGCGACGCCCCCGATCCGCATCTCCTGCCCGTCGGCCACGACCCGGACCACCAGGCCCCGCGGATGCGCCGGGACCACGTCCTCCGCGATGCCTAACGTGATCCCGCGCGAGGTGGCGATGGCCCGGGCGTTGATCAGGTTGAGCCGCGACTCGTCGACCACCCCTTCCAGGGTGCCGAGCGCCGCGGCCGACAGCAGCGTCGTGGCCGCGGCGGCGAGGTCGGCCCCTCGCTTGAGGGTCACCGATTCGATGGCCCGGGCGCCGCGGTCGGCCAGGAGCGTCCGGGCCACCACCGCCGCGCGGGTCGCCAGATCGACCACGGGCTGGAGCTGGGTCCAGTCGCCCGCCGGCATCGTGACGTTGAGGGAGCGGGAGAGATCGCCCCGGAGGAGCGCGTCGCGAACCGCGGCGCAGGCGTCCACCGCCACGTTCCGCTGCGCCTCCGCGGTCGACGCGCCGATGTGGGGCGTGAGGACCACCTGGTCGAGCCCGCGCCAGGGATGGTCGCCCTTGAGGGGTTCGGCCGCGTAGACGTCGAGGGCCGCGCCCGAGAGGTGGCCGCTCACCAGCGCGGCCCGGAGCGCCTCGTCGTCGACGATCCCGCCCCGCGCCAGATTGGCGACGATCGCGCCCGGCCGGAGCCGGGCCAGCTGCGGCGCGCCGATCAGCTTCCGGGTTTCGGCGGTGAGCGGCGTGTGCACCGTCAGGATGTCGGCGGCATCGCAGAGCGCGTCGAGGGTCGGCATCCGGGCCACGCCGAGGGCGGTGAACCGTTCCTCGGCGATGTAGGGATCGAAGCCGATCACCTTCATCCCGAAGGCCCGGGCCCGGGTGGCCACCTCGCCGCCGATCCGGCCGAGCCCCACGATGCCGAGGGTCCGGCCCTTGAGTTCGGTGCCAAGGAGATCGGACCGGTCCCAGCGGCCCGCGTGCATCGAGGCATCGGCCCGGGTCAGGTGCCGAAGCAGGCCAAGCATCACGCCGAACCAGAGTTCGGCGACGGCGATCGTGTTGCCGGCCGGCGCGTTGATGACCGCCACGCCAAGCCGGGTGGCGACGTCGATGGCGACGTTGTCGACCCCGACGCCCGCCCGGCCCACCACCTTGAGACGGGTGGCGGCCTGCAGCAGCGCCTCGGAGATCCGGGTCGCGCTCCGACCCACGATCGCGTCGTATTCGGGAATCCGACGGAGCAGCTCGTCGGCGGGAAGGGTGGGAACCTCGTCGACTTCGAAATCGGCGACGGCTCGGAGCAGATCGACGCCTTCACGATCGATCTCGTCGGTAACCAGAATGCGGTACGGCATCGGCACAATCTAACGGGGCGGCGGAGGTGGATCCGGCGGCTGGCCAAACGACCAGGATCGAGCAGATTCCTGCCGTGGATTACCGCGAATCGCCCCCGGCCCCCGCCCTCCGACGCCTGGTCCGCTGCTACTGGTTCCTGACCGGCACCGCCGAGTCGGAGCCGGCCGGCGATCCCGCGCTGCCCGACGGCTCGCCTGAACTGATCTTCAACCTGGCCGACCCGTTCCTGGCGATCCCGGCCACCGGGGCCCCGATCGAGCAACCCCTCGCCATGCTGGTCGGCCAGATCACCGGGCCGTTCGTCGTCCGACCCACCGGCCGGATCGACATGGTGGGCGTCCGGCTCGAAGCTCATGGGGGCTTTCTCTTTGCCGGCTCCCAGGACGCCATCCTCGATCGCTGGCTCGGGCCGGACCAGCTCGACCCGGAGCCGATCGG
>JAEUJH010000016.1 GCA_016794825.1 Gemmatimonadota bacterium | reverse complement strand
TCCCAGTCCGATGCCGTCGTCGCGGATCGTCAGTTCGAGCCGCGAGGGCTCCCACGACAGCTCCACCGCGACCCGCCGGGCGCCGGCGTGTCGGGCCACGTTGGTCAGGGCTTCCTGGGCGATCCGGAACACCGCGATGGCGCGGTCCCGATCGATCGGGACCTCGGCCGGCAAGTCGAGTTCGAGCTGGAGGCCGGCCCGCTCGGCAACGACCTTGGCCTGCCACTCGATGGCTTCTGCCAGGCCGAGGTCGTCGAGCATGGCCGGGCGGAGTTCGCTGGTCAGGCGCCGGACCTCGCGGGCCGTGTAGTCGAGGGTCCGCTGCATCCCCTCGAGCCGGAGCTGGACATCCGGCTTGGCCGTGTTGTTCCGAAGCCAGCGCAGGTCGAGCGCCATCCCGACCAGTGCCTGGCCCAGCTCGTCGTGGAGTTCCCGGGAAATCCGGTTCCGCTCCGCCTCCCGGGCCGTCTCGATCGACATGGCCAGGGCCCGGAGTCGGCTTTCCGCCTGTGCCAGCCCGCGGGGCGGCGTATTCCGGTCGGCGCCGCGGACGGTGGTCAGGATCGCGAACGGTCGATCGGAATGGTCCCGCAGGGCCGTTTCGATGGCGTGCAGGCGGCGCCGGTTTCCCTTGATGGACACCAGCTCGTATTCGTCGAGCACGTTGCTTCCGATTTCGGCTTCCGGGCCCACGGCCGTGGCTCGGGTCTCCGACGTCAGGAACCGATGCCAAGGTTGCCCGACGATCGATTCCGGGCCCTCCGCCTCAAGGACCCGTTCCGCCGCCGGGTTGAGATAGAGGATCTTCCCCTCGACGCTGCGAATGATCACGCCCTCCGCCGACTGTTCGAGCAGGTTCCGCAGCGAGGCAGGCGTCTCGGTCCGCGCAGCTTGTTCGTCCAGCAGCGCGCCCAACCCGAGGCCAGACACGGCGAACGTCGCGATGAAGAGTTGCGCGACGAAGGCTCGGTCGAGCTGGAGTTCCAGTGGCGGCCCGAACTGGCCCAGGCCCGCCGTGGCGCTCGTCGCGGCGACGGTGGCGAGGACCGCGATCCCGATGGCCGCGCCGCGAACCCGGAACCGCCAGACCAGCCAGAGGAACGGCACTACCGCCAGGAACCGGGCCGGTTGCAACGACGGGAGATCGATCAGCCCCAGCAGCAAGGCGCCCGTCGCCAGCAGGAACGCCAGCCCGAGGCCGACATCGACCAACCGCACCCGGAGTGGCGGCGTTGCCGACCCGAGTTCGGCCATCAGGAGGGCGGGGGCCGTCCCCAGCGTGCCCAGCGCGAAGGTCCCGGTGGTGAGCGCCATCGACTGAAACGGCTGGTTGCCCGCAAGGAAATCGGGCAGCGACATGGCCGGCGCCATCAGGGCGGCGGTGAGCACCGACGCCACCATCAGGCGCGCGACCCCGGCCCAGCTCCCGAGGAGCGGGCGGTCGCCGTGGAAGTGCTTCAGGATGATCACCATCAACACGTTTCGGGCCACCGGGATGGACGTCAATAGCGCCACGATCGGCATCGGATAGTGTTGGGCGAACAGCGCCAACGTGCCGGCGAACACCACGCCCGCGATGGGGAGACGCCACGACGAGGGCGCCAGCCACAACAGCGCGAAGCTGATCCCATCGGGAAGCCACGCCACTCCGGGGCGCTCTTCGGAT
>JAEUJH010000973.1 GCA_016794825.1 Gemmatimonadota bacterium | reverse complement strand
TCGAGCGCGGGGTGCTGATCGGCAGTCTCTCGAAGTCGCACGCGATGACCGGCTGGCGGTGCGGGTGGGCGGTGACGCCCCCGGCCCTGGCCGGACACCTCGCCAACCTGGCGCGGGCGATGTACTTCGGGATCGCGCAGTTCGTGCAGGACGGGGCGGCCCACGCGGTCGCGTCGAGCGGCGCCGACCTGGAGCGGATCCGGACGTCGTACGAACGCCGGGCCCACGTGGTCGTCGACGGCCTGGCGGCGGTCCCGGGGATTGCCGCCCGGATGCCGGAAGCCGGCATGTACGTCTTTGCCGACGTGCGCGGCACCGGGCTCGACGGCAAGCAGTTCGCGCGCGGGCTGCTCGACGCCGAGGGCGTCTCGGTCACCCCCGGCGAGGGATTCGGACCGAGCGGGGCGGGCCACGTCCGGATCACCCTCGGCACCGGCGAGGAACGACTCCTCGAAGCCTGCCGCCGGATCGGTCGGTTTGCCGCGACCCTCGTCGGCCAGCCGGCGGGCCGCTGACCGGACTTCCCGCTCCCACCCCACCGGAGATGAACCCGGCCCTCACCTCGAGGAGTCCGAAGCCATGAGCCGACCCGCGGCACTCGGGTTCATCTTCGTCACCATCCTGGTCGATGTCCTCGCCTTCGGGGTCACCATTCCGGTGCTCCCGAAGCTGGTGGAGGAGTTGAGCGGCGGCGACACCGTCCAGGCCGCCCGGATCTTCGGGGCGTTCGGGACGGTCTGGGCGCTGATGCAGTTCGTCTGCTCGCCCATCCTCGGCGTCCTCTCCGATCGGTTCGGGCGCCGGCCGGTCCTGCTTCTCTCCCTGCTCGGACTCGGTCTCGACTACGTCCTGATGGCGCTGGCCCCGACCCTTGGCTGGCTCTTCCTTGGCCGGGTCCTGTCCGGCATGCTCGCCGCCAACTACGCCACCGCCGGCGCCTACATCGCCGACGTGACGCCCCCGGAACGCCGGGCCGCCGGCTACGGGATCATGGGCGCCGCCTGGGGGCTCGGGTTCGTCCTCGGACCGGCGTTAGGCGGCGTGCTCGGTCAGATCTCGCCCCGGCTGCCGTTCTGGGCGGCGGGCGCGCTCACCCTGGTCAACGTGGCCTATGGGCTCGTGGTCCTTCCGGAATCGCTCCCCAAGGAGCGCCGACGGGCGGTCTCGCTCCGGAACGCGAGCCCGATCGGATCGCTGGCGCTGCTCCGCGGTCGGCCGGGGCTGTTCGAACTCGGGGCCGTGTACTTCCTCCACCACGTCGCCCATCACGTCCTGCCGAGCGTCTTCGTGCTCTGGGCCGGCTACCGCCTGGGATGGGACACCCGGATGATGGGGATTTCCCTCGCCATCGTCGGGGTGGCGTCGGTGGTGGTCCAGGGAGCGCTGGTCCGGCCGATCGTGGCCCGGATCGGCGAGCGCCGGTCGCTGGTCGTCGGGCTGGTGGCGGAGCTGGTGGCCTACACCATGTACGGACTGGCGGATCGAGCGGCCCTGGTCTGGGTGGGGGTCGCCTGTGGCGCGTTTGCGGGGTTGTTCAATCCGGCGCTGCAGGGATTGATGAGCCGGCGGGTCGACGCGGCCGAGCAGGGTCGGCTCCAGGGCGTCAACGGATCCTTGATGGGTATCGCGGGGCTGATCGGTCCGGGGCTCTTTACCCTGACGTTTGCCCACTTCATCTCGCCCGGGGCGCCGATGGTCCTGCCGGGCGCCCCGTTCCTCCTGGCCGCCGCCGTCGTGGCCATCGGCCTGATGATCGCCCTCCGCTCGACGGCCAGCGAGGCGGTCCCAGCCCCGGCACCGCCCGCCTAACGTCCAGCCGGGGCCGCCGCCGCGCACCCGGCCGGTCGCGGGCCCCCGTCGCGCTAGGCGGCTGGCCGGGCCCCGGCCGCGTGGAGCGCGAACATCGCGCCCTGCGGGTCGGTCATCATCGTGATCCGGTCGCCGCCGGGCACCTCCATCGGGGCCACCACCGAGGCCCCACCGGCGGCCAGGGCCCGGGCCGCCGCCGCGTCGACATCGGCCACCTTGGCGTAGGGCAACCAATAGGAGCCGGGCGCGTGGGCCGGCCGGGTGTAGATGCCGCCCATCGGAATGCCCTGGAACCCGAACATGTGGTAGATCCCGTCGGGCCCCATGTCGAAGTCGCCCGCTTTTTCCCATCCGACCAGCGATCCGTAGAAGGCCAGCGCGCCCTCGGGGCTGGTGGTGGCGAGTTCGTGCCAGGAGAACTCGCCCAGGCGAGGCTCCCCGAGATTGGTCTGGTCGGGGCCCGCCCCCGTGAAGAGACAGAACACCGCGCCGTCCGGGTCGTGCATCACCGCGAATCGTCCGGCGCCGGGCAGGTCGATCGGGCCCTTGACCACCGCGCCGCCGAGTTGCTTGGCCTTGGCGATGGTGTCGTCGACGTTGGGCGTGCCGATGTAGGTGAGCCAGAACGGCGGCGACCCCGCCAACTGCTCGGGGAGCGCCATGCACCCGCCGACCGGGCCGGTGGGCGACATCCACACCGTGTAGCTGCCGTCAGTGCCCCATGGCTCGGTCTTCCACCCGACCACCTGGGCGTAAAACCGTTTGGCGCCCTCGACATCGGACGTCATCACTTCATGCCAGACGAACCGGCCCAGCGGAGTCTTCGCCATGGTGCGTTCCCGGGAGAGAGGTCAGTCCTGCTCGGGCCACGGACCGCCGCAACCCTCGGGGCGGAACGAGTCGGTGACGTTGATGATCTTCCACTTGCCGGCCAGCCGGACCAGATGGAACGCGTCATAGCCGCAATGGGTCACCCGGCCGTCGCGGCGCACCTGGTACTCGGCCCAGACCGACGCCACGTCGCCGTCGATCTGGACGATGGGGTTCCGGATCGGCTCATCGAGGGGCGGCTGGTCGGTTCGGGTGGCCATCCGCTGGAAGTCGCTGGCCTTGAGCACCAGGATCCGGGCGCCCGCGGGGCCCGGCCGCACCAGGGTAAAGCGGGTAATCGAGTCGACCTGGGCGGCGATCAGCGCCGTATCCCGGGTCTTCATGCCCCGCATGAAATCCTTGATGGTGGCAATGACCTGGGCCTTGTCGTCCTGCGCGTCGACCCGCTGGCTGGCGCCCAACGACAGCGCCGCGGCAAACACGGTCGCGAAAAACCGGTGCATCGAGACTCCTGGGAAGGTGGCGGCTTCGAACTTACCGCTCTACGCCCCGCCCGGCGAGGCGGTTTCGCCCCCCTTCGCCTGGTCTCCGGCTTCCGCTAGAATCCACCCGTCCCGAATCCCGTTCCCCCGCTTCGACGAACGCCGCCATGGCCGCCTTGATCGATATCCTGCTCCCCGCCGACCAGACCGAAGGCACCACCAATACCGTCGGCAAGTGGTTCAAGGCGGTTGGCGACGCGCTGGTCGCCAACGAGCCGCTCCTCGAGATCACCACCGACAAGGTCACGGTCGAGATCTCGGCCCCGTCCGACGGGGTCCTGGTCGAGATCCTCAAGGCCGAGGGCGACACGGTCGAGCAGGGCGAAGTCATTGGCCGGGTCGGCCCCGCCGGCGCCACCGCGGCCCCGGCCGCCGCGCCGGCCCCCGCCGCCCGGACCGCCGAGTTCGTCCGCCCGGCGGCCGACGCGGCCGGAGCCGAAACCGAGCTGTCGCCCGCGGTCCGGAGACTCCTCAAGGAGCATGGGCTCGACCCGGCCTCGATTGCGGGCACCGGACGGGGCGGGCGGATTACGGTCGAGGACGTCGAGCGGCGGATCAAGGAGGGGGCCCCCGCCCCTGCGGCCGGCGCGGGTGGCCGGATGGTGCCCCATTCGGCCATGCGGAAGAGCGTGGCGGCTCACATGGCCCAGAGCATGGCCACCGCGCCGCACGTGACCTCGGTGTTCGAGGCCGACCTCTCCGCCGTCATGGCCCACCGCGAACGGCACGGCAAGACGGCCACCTTCACGGCCTATTTCGTCCAGGCCTCGGTGGCGGCGCTTCAGGCGGTGCCGGAGGTGAACAGCCGGTGGCACGACCACGCGCTCGAGCTGTTCGAGGACTGCAACGTGGGGGTGGGCGTGGCGCTCGAGAGTGGCGGCCTCATCGTCCCGGTGGTCCAGCGGGCCCAGACCCTCGACCTGGCCCAGACCGCCGAGCGGCTCGGCGACCTGACCAGCCGGGCCCGCGCCGGGACCCT
>JAEUJH010000891.1 GCA_016794825.1 Gemmatimonadota bacterium | reverse complement strand
GCCCACCGTCGGCGCCACCACGGTGCGCGCCGCGCCGCCGGTCGCCGGAACGACCTTGAGGCTCTGGGTACCGTTGGTGATCGAGAGGAACAGCACCTGGCTCCCGTCAGGCGACCACCGCGCGTCGCTCTGGTCGGCCGCCTCCGGCGCGAGCTGCCGGGCCACACCACCGGCCCGGGGCGCGATCCAGTACGTGGCCCAGCCGCTCCGCTGCGACCGGAACAGGACGGTCCTGCCGTCGGGCGAGGTCCGCACGAAGCCGAACGAGGCACCCTGCCGATAGTCGAAGAAATCCTTGTCCGCCAGCACCGGCCGCGATGGCCCGCCGGTCGCGGCGATTTCGAAGACGTCGTGATCGATCCACCGGGAATCGAGCCGGGTGTAGATGATCCGGCCGTCCGGGGTCCACGAGGGGAAGACCTCGTAGAGCGGGCTCGAGGTGATCCGGGTGGCGGCGCCGTCGGCCACGTTGACGACCCAGATGTCCTCGCTGCCGTTCCGGTCGTTGGCGAGCGCGATACTCCGCCCGTCCGGCGAGAACGAGTAGGAGCGCACGTGCCCGGAGAGCGCGCTGATTCGACGCTCGCCGTTGGTCTGCAGGTCCCAACCAAAGATGTCGTTCCCGCCCGGTACCGTCTTGACGTAGGTCAACAACCGCCCGTCCGGCGACCGCCGGAACTGGCTCGCACCCGCCAGGACGGGGCCGACGCGGACCGGCGTGCCACCGTCGGCGGCGACGCTGGTCAGGGCGCCGTCGGCCGCCAGGAAATAGATGGTCCGACCATCGGCGGACCAGACCGGTGCTTCGTTGGCCCCGATGGCGGGGAGGACCGATTGGAGTTGGTCGATGGTCGGCCGGCCGACGTCCTGGGCCTGGCTGGTGGTCGGGGCGGCCATCGCGACGAGCGCGAGCGCCGAGAGGCGGAACGGGAAGTACGCTGACATGTCGGGGCCGTTGCTGGGGAGGTGAATGCCTCAACGTAGCGTTTCGGTTCGAGATCCGTCAACTTTCCGGAACGATGGCCTCCCCACCGTCCGCCCGACTTCGCGCCGCCGCCGAGTGGCTCCGGCGCGATCCCGACACGCCGAGCCTCGAGGAACACGCTCGGCGCGGGGTGCCGGTCCTGGTCCACAACGCCCGGCCCGACATCAGCACGGCCGCCGCCCTCGAACGCCTCGACGCGGCGCTCGGCCTGATCGAGCAGTACGCGCCCGAGCGGTTCGCGACCCTGACCACCGATTTCTCGGGGATCCTGGTCCGTCGCTATCCGTGTCGGGCCGCCTACTATCCGGATCTGGGCATCTGCCTGATCGAACTCACCTTCCTGGTCCATCCCGACATCACCCCCGCGCAGGTCGCGGCCTCGATCGTCCACGAATCCGTCCACGCCCGGATGGGCGCCGCCGGAATCCGGGATGGCTCGAAAGCGGCCGCGGCTTACGAAGAGCGCCTCTGTCGTCAGGCCGAGATCGAGTTCGGAAGCCTGGTTCCCGGCGGCGCGGCCGTGGTGGAACGGGCCCGGGCGGCACTCGACCTGGCGGACGAGGAGGTGGCGCCCACGATCGACTGGCAGCTGGCGGCCGAGCGGGTGGCGGAGGTGGATCGGCGGAGCCTGGGCACCGAGTAGCCGGTCCCTCGGTTCGTCAACGCGGGCCGCCTTCCGGGCGTATATTGGATCGACCATCCACAGCACGACATCCCGAGGAACGCTCGTCCATGAATCTCCGATCGGTCGTCTCGACTGCCCGGGCGGCGGTGCCCGCTTTCATCGGCGCCATGCTCATCGCCACCGGCTCGGTCGCGGCCCAGCAAACCAGCGTCGACACCCGCGATCCGAACCAGAAGCAGGATCCGACCTTCGCCAAGAGCTATCGCGAATGGCTGCCCAACCCCCGCCTGGGCAGCCCGCTCGTCGACCACCTGCCGCTGGTGCCCGGAATTCCGACGCCGCGCGACATTCTGGGCTATCACATCGGCGCGCCCCGGAAGCTGACGTACTACGCCGATCAGCTCCGCTACTACCGCGCCCTCGCCGCCGCGACGCCGCGGGTCAAGGTCGAGACGATCGGCCGATCCGACGAGGGCCGCGAGCTGGTGGTGGTCTGGGTCACGTCGGAAGCGAACATGCAGGCCATGGCGGCCAACAAGCAGAACCTGGCCCGGATCGCCGACCCGCGCGGCCGGAGCGAGGCCGAGATCGCCGAGCTGATCCGGACGACCAAGCCTCACTATCACCTGATGGGGGGCCTCCACAGCGGCGAGACGGGTCCGTCCGAAATGCTGATGGAGCTGGTCTACCGCCTGGCCACCGAAACGTCCCCGGTCATTTCGCAGATCCGGAACAACCTCTACGTCTCGATCACCCCCGTGGCCGACGCCGACGGACGGGACCGCAACGTCGACTGGTTCTACCGCAATCTCGAAGCTGGCTTGGTCAATCCGCCGGGACCCCCGGCGCCCCCCGCCCGGGACACCACCCGGGGCCCGAACGCGCCGCCGCCGCCAAGCCGGTTCGTGCCGGGAGTGCCGTACTGGGGCCGCTACGCCTATCACGACAACAACCGCGACATCAACCTGGCGCTGGTCCAGATGCGGACGCTGGTCGACTGGTACTTCACCGCGTACCCGCCGATCATGCACGACCTCCACGAGTCGCTTCCGCTCCTCTATACCTACAGCGGCGCCGCGCCCCAGAACCCCAACCTCGACCCGCTCCTGTTTGCCGAACTGCCCTGGTTCGCGAACTGGGAGATGGCCCAGATGACCAAGTACGGGATGCCGGGCGTCTACACCCACGCGTTCATGGACGGCTGGTCGCCCGGCTACCTCGGCTCGGTGGCCTACAATCACAACGGGCTGATGAAGATGTACGAGACCCAGTCGGGCCGGGATCTCGACACCGTCGCCGTCAAACCCGACTCCGCCCGGGCTCGTTCCGACTCCGCTCGTTCCGCCGCCCCGGCCGCCGCGGGTCCCGGCCGGCCGGCCGGGCCGCTGCCCACCGGTCGGGGCGGGGCTCAGGAACGGGAGTGGTATCGAGGCATTCCGATCGGACCGGAGGACTCGGCCAAGTTCACCCGCCGGGCCAACGCCAACTACATGCAGACCGGAGTGCTCTCGGCCCTGCAGCTCGCGTCGATGTTCCCGGCCACCGTGCTCGAGAATTTTGCCGTCAAGACCCGCAACTCGATCGAGGAGGGTCGGACCAAGGCGCCGTTCGGATACGTCATCCCGGTCCGGCGCGACATGACCCGGGCCGCGGAGCTCGTCAACATCCTCCGGGCCCAGCGGATCGAGGTCGGCGTGGCGCGGAATGCCTTCAAGATCGACACGACCAGCTACCCGGCGGGTTCCTACGTCATCAAGCGCGATCAGCCCTACGGCCGGCTCGCCAAGAACCTGCTCGAGAAGCAGCAGTACCCCGACGCGCGGCTCAACACCTACGACGACAGCGGCTGGACCATGGGCTTTGCCATGATGGTCGACGTGGTCGAGGTGGCCGACTCGTCGATTCTCAAGGTGCCCACGACGCCGGTCACCACCGCGGTGGTCAAGGGCAAGCTGATGGGGTCGGGTACCGCCGGAATCGCGGTGGCCCACCACGGTTCCAACAACATGATCACCTTCCGCTATCGGCTGCGGAATGTGCCGATGAAGGTGGCGGAGAAGAGCTTTACCGCGGAGGGGACGGAGTTCCCGGCCGGGTCGTTCATCGTCACCGACCAGGCCCAGCCCGCGGCGGTCCGCGCGGCGGCCGAGGAACTCGGACTCACCGCCGCCGCGCTCGGGTCGGTGCCCGCGGTGCCGACGCACGAGGCCGACCTGCCCCGGATCGCCATCTACTCCCAGTGGACCGGAACGCAGAATCTCGGCTGGTACCGCCTTACCTTCGACAAGTTCGGGGTGCCGTTCGACCTGATCTACAAGGAGCAGGTCGTCCAGGGCAATCTGCGCGACAAGTACGACGTCATCCTGACCGCCGAGCAGAACCTTGGCCGGAGCGCGGTGCTCCAGCCCGCCAATGCCAAGCCGGTTCCCTACCAGAAGAGCGACAAGTACCAGTTCCTCGGCATGTACGGCGAGACCCCGGACATGACCGGCGGCTTCCTGCAGAAGGGCGTCGACGCCTTTGCCGAGTTCCTCGAGCGGGGCGGCACCCTCATCGCGGTGGGCGACGCGGCCCGGATGCCGATCGAGTTCGGCTGGGCCGGCACCGTGGAGAAGACGGCGGTTCCCGGCCTGACGGCCCAGCGCCCCCTGGTCCAGGGCGAGATCGTCCGACCCGAGCATCCGGTGTTCTACGGCTACGGCGCCAGAACGATCCCGATCAAGTACGTCGGCGGACAGCCCTTCCGGGTGGGCGTCGCCAACGAGGCCAACGTGCTGGCGCGGTACGTCGGCGGCAGCGCCGCGGTCCTGTCCGGCCTGATGGTCGGGGCGGATTCGCTCCGGAACCGGCCCTTTGCGGTCGACATTCCGCGGGCCCGCTACGGCCAGGGACGGGTCATCCTGTTCTCCAACAACCCGATCTACCGATGGCAGAACCACGGCGAGTTCAACATGATCTTCAACTCGCTGCTCAACTGGAACGACGTGGTAGCGAAGCCGGAGTGAACCCTCTGACGGTGGGAGCGACGATGCGACGACGCACGATGGCGGTTGGGCTGATCGTTACCCTGGCGGCGGTCACCACCGCCCGGGCTCAGGTCGCCCCCAACACGCCGGCCGGCTTCGCGGCCGAGACGCTGATGCAGTTCGAGGCCTCGATGCAGAAGTTCGTCGCGCTCGCGGAGGCGATGCCGGCCGACAAGTTCGGGTGGAGCCCCGGACCGGGGACGATGACGGTGGCCAAGGTGTACGCCCACGTGGCCCGCTACAACTATCTCTACCCGGCCACCAGCCTTGGCGCGCCGGCGCCCGACGGCCGCGACGCCGATGCGGCCGAGGATTTGAGCGACAAGGCCCAGTTGGTGGCCCGGCTCCGCGAGTCGGCCGTGCACGTCCGGACGGTGGTGAGAGGGCTGGCCGACGCCGGCGCCGCCACCGAGCAGTATGGCCGGAAGGTTCCCCAGTGGTCGGTGTTGCTCCAACTCGTGGCCCACATGAACGAGCACCTTGGCCAGTCGATCGCGTACGCCCGGATGAACGGAATCGTCCCGCCCTGGTCCCGCTGAGCCTCGAGGGGGCCGGCGGAACGACCCGGCCCCCTCGAACCCCAACCCGACTGCCGCCGGGTCACGACTACTGGCGGCAGCCCGGATTCTGGGGACGTTCCCCGCAGAACCGCTTGACCTCGGACGTCACGTCGACCTCTCCCACGGACTGGCCCGGCGGCCAGAGCAGTCGAACCCGAGCCAGCCAGGGCCGAACCGGAACCGGAATCGCGACCTTGGACGAGCCCCGCGTCCGGTACTGCTCTCTGGTGCCGGCCGAATCCCAGACGTGGGCACCAAGCGGCGACCAGAACCGCACTGTCTGACGCGGCTCGCCCTGGGCGTCCACCAGCATGACCCGGAACTCGTCCGGATCCGGCGATCGGCTCGCGAGTCGGGTCGGCACCGCCCGCATCGAATCCACCCGGAAGGCGTCGCGGCTCAGGTCGCCGTAGAGCCACAGCGTTCCGCCATCTCCAGTATTGTCGAGCGGCACCAGTCCCGCATCGACGGGGGTCATCGTGACGGCCGACGAGCAGCCGGAGGCTCCGAGAACCCACCCCAGCATGAGACTCAGCAGTCGGCGGCGGCGCATCGGGCCTCCCGGAATTTGGCTTGACGGATGTCGGCAAAACGCTGGCGCCCGTTGGCGTCCATGATGTCGAGCAGGGATGGATCGTCGAGTCGGAAGAAGACCCGCCCGCTGAACCGAAGCGGCACGCTACCCCGTTCCACTTCGTTGATCATCGTGCACCCGCCCGGTGGTCGGCCTGGAACCGCCACGCAATCGGCGAGGTTGGTAAAGACGTTGGGGAGCTCGGCGGAGGTCGAGTACCCACCGTCACCGCCGATCCCGGCGGCGGTCGTCGTGTTGGCGTACTCGTCGGCCAGGCCGAAGAGGGCGTGGTGCAGTTCATGGAGAATCACGTCCCGGGAGCCGAGCTTGGCCGAGAACGACCGGGTGAAGAACGACGCATTGTCGCGGCACGGCGCTCGGTGGAGGACCCCCCGCGCGTCGGCCCACGCCACTCCGGGCGCGGACCAGTCGCATTCGTTGGCTGACCCCGCCCACGTAACCTGGGTCTGTTCGGGGTTGAGGTAAACGCTCACCAGGTCCGGCCGCGCGAGGAAGGTGGTGCCGGCCGGCGTGTCGAAGCCTTCGAGGCCCCAGAGCCGCATCATGAACCCGTCGAGAGAGGAGCCGATCAGACCGAGGTCGGCCGCATCGCTCCAACGGAACTCGTTCGAGACGTTGAACACCAGGTCCCACCCCCGGGCGTGATCGACGATCGGGTTGATGGCCAGGGGGCCCGGAAGGGCCTCGTCGACCGCGATCGCGACCGATCCCAGCGTGCCCGAAACCGTGCTCCAGTTGGTGACCCGCTGGCCTCGCCAGCCGGACGATACCGTGATCGTGCCGCTGGCGTCGAGGACGTCGCCCTTCCAGGCCATCCGAGACGCCACCATGGGCGGCAGCGTCAGGGTCGCGGTACACGTGGTGGCGTTAGGACAGGTGGCCAACGGGGGCGCCCCGGCCGCCGGGGCCGGAAGGCCGACGATGCCCACCTGGGCGCTGACCGTGAGTGTCGCGACGCGCCGCGGCTTGCCGTCGGCGTCGACCGAGCGGGCGGTGAACGTCACCGTCTGACCCGGGCTGGCCAGGAACGGGGCGTGCTGGACGATCACGAGCGGCGGACCGAGGGCAATGACCGAGAACGGAACGCAGATCGGATTCACCGCTCCCGCCGGATTCGTCGCGAACAGCTGGAGCGAGTAGCCACCGACGCCGAGCAACGTGCCGGCCGGAAGTCGTCCGTCCCAGGAAATCGTTCCCATCGAGCCGGCCGTCAGGGAGGCGCTGCCGCCGACGGCCTGCTGGGACCCGGAGCAGAACCCGCCGTCGAAAATCCGGCTGCCGATCGTCAGGTTCGAGTTGCTGGCCACCCGCGCCAGCAACGGACCGGACTCGGGCGACCATTGATTCCCCGGGTCGAGGCCCAAGAACGTCAATGTGGGCGTGGCCGCCGGCGCGAGGATCGTCAGCGTCTGGGTAATGGCCTCCGGAATCGTCCGCGCCCGAGACCCGAACGATGGAGCCGGGTCGAAGCCGGCCACCTCGACCCGGTATTGTCCGGCCGGCGCGAACGAACCGTTAGGTAGGCGGCCGTTCCAGGTCACCGAGGCGGAGGCCGACGCGGTCGTCGAGCCGGCGGGCAGCGTAGCGCCGCCGGTAAAGGCGATCCCGGTCGGGCCGTACACGGTGAAGGTCAGCGCCGCGCCGCCGGTCCCGGTGCCCGTCATGGTCACCGTGCCCCCGTCGGATGGGCGGTAGCTCGTGGTCGAAAGCGCGAGATTGGTCAGCCGGCCCGGGATCAGTTCCACCAGCACCGCTACCCGGACGGTGGCGTTCTCGCCGGTAAAGGACAGGGTCTGCTCGCCGACGCCGATCAGCGGCTCGAGGTCGAGCGTCACGTTCGTTCCCGGTCCCGTTCTGATGTCCACGGCCTCGCGGACCGAGGTGAGATCGTCTTCGATGCTCCCGTCACCGGCGCGATCGGTGGCGGGTCCGTCCGCGTCGAACAGATCGATCGTGAGGCGGGCCGGCCGGGCGACGGAGAACGGCCCCCCGGACCAGGTCGGCGGCGCCGGGTCGACGTACATGATGTCCGGGACCACCGGGGTCACGAAGATCGGGGCCTGAGCCCCGCTCCCCGTCCCGACGGCCATGAAGAAGTCCGGCTTGGTGCAGAAGGCGTCGACGCAACCGCGCTCCATCCGGGCGCTCAGGGCGCGAAAGTAGACCTTCACCTCCGTGAACACCGCGGCGCCCGGTCGCGGTGGCGGGTCAGCTCCTATGGGGTCGAAGGGGACCGCCGCCAACAGGGCCAAACCGAGGCTGCCCACGACAATCCGGTGCCACGCCATATCCCGTCTCCCAGGGTGGGGAATTGGCGGACAAGCTCGGCGAAGTCCATCACCCCGCTGTCAGGAGGCATCATCTGGCAGCGAAAATCGAAGTGGAGTCGCTCAATGTGACCGGTTTTCGGTCAACCCGAGCAAGGCGATGCAGTCGGTCCGGCCTGATCGAGCACCTCGACCGGAGGATCGCGGACGCCCGGATGAACGGCACCGTGCCGCTCTGGTCCCGCTGAGCGGACCCTCGCGCCGCGCGATCAGTCGCTGCGGAGGGCCGCCATCGGATCGATCCGGGTGGCGCGCCGGGCCGGAAGATAGGCGGCGGCCAGCGTCACCACCCCCAGAGTCAGCGGGGCGAGGAGGTAGGTCAGCGGGTCGATCCGCTCGGTCCGATAGAGCAGGCTGCCCATCAACCCGGTCAGCGCGGCCGCCGCCGTGACGCCAATGGCAATGCCGAGCAGGGCCAGCAGGACCCCGCGACGAACGATGGCGGAGACCACGCCGGCGGGTCGCGCGCCGAGCGCCATCCGGAGTCCGATTTCCCGAGTCCGTTCCACGACCGCGAACGCCAGGACGCCATAGAGGCCGATCCCCGCCAACAGGAGCGACGCGCCACCGAAGATGCCGAGGGTCAGCGCCGTGATTCGGGGACCGGCGGTGACGCCCGCGCGACTGTCCTTCATGGCCCGGATCGTGGGGATCGGGAGCGAAGGATCCTCGGCCCAGATCGCTTCCCTGATCCGATCAGCCAGATCCGGGACGGCGCGGTTGGCTCGGACCACCACGGTCATGGCCGGCCAGGCGAGCTGACGGGTCGAGAAGAACACCATCGGGGGCGGGTCGGCCCCGATGGTCACATCCCGGATGTCGCCGACGACGCCGATGATCGTTCGCGGGTCGCCGTCCACGCCGCCCCAGTAGAGTCGGCGGCCGAGAGGATCCTGGCCGGGCCAGAGCCGGTCGGCCAGGGTTCGCGACACGATCGCCACGGGAACGCCGTCGGCCCGGTCGACGTCGCCAAAGTCTCGGCCCTTGATGATCGGCACCCCGGCCGCCTCGAAGTACCCCGGTGACACGATTCGCCAGGCGGCCTGGAGGTACCCCGTCGCGCCCGCTTCCGTGGCCCGCTCCTCGGGCGTTACGTCGTTGCGAAGGTCGGCGCCGGTGTACGGATCGATGATGGTGGCGCCGGCGTGGCTCACGCCCGGAATGGCCTTGATCCGTTCGGCGACTCGATCGAAGAACCGGGCCACCTTCCATTCCTCCGGCACCGCCGCGAGTTGAAGCGGCACGGTCCAGACGTGGTCGGTGGCCAGACCAGTATCGGTGCGTTCGAG
>JAEUJH010000886.1 GCA_016794825.1 Gemmatimonadota bacterium | reverse complement strand
GGGTTCGTCCTGACGTCGCTCGCTGATGTCGATGGGCGGAGTCCGATCCCCCTCTACGAGCAGATCGCGAGCCGGCTCAAGAGCTTGGTCGGAGGTGGTGTACTCACGCCGGGCGATCCGCTCCCGTCGGTCCGTCACCTCTCGCGGGAACTTCGGATCAATCCGGCCACCGTGGTCCAGGCGTATCGATTGCTCGAGTCCGCCGGGTTTGCCGAGATGCGGCAGGGGGCGGGCACCTTCGTGGCGAGCCCGTCCGCTGATCAACGGCAGCGGGAGCGGCTGGGGCAGGCCCGTCGCGTGGTGCGCGAGGCGCTCGCGGAGGCGGCTCGACTGGGCGTGGCGCCGGGGGACCTCGCGCGGGCCTGGCACGAAATCGTCGAAGGAGGGAAGCGATGAGCGATGCGATCCGGTTCGACCACGTCGCGTACCGGACCCGCGGGTTCGCGATCGAGGGGCTGTCCCTCGCCGTCCCAACGGGATCGATCTACGGGTTTCTGGGCCCGAACGGAGCCGGCAAGACGACCTCCATTCGCCTGATGCTCGGCCTGCTGCCGGTCGGGGCTGGCGCCATCACCGTTCTGGGCCGAAAGGTGCCGGCGGAACTCCCGGTCGCGCTGGCCGCCACGGGCTACGTGCCCGAACGCCCGCACCTGCACCCGTTCCTGACCGTGGCGGAGAGCATCGACCTTCATGCCGCGTTCCACGTCCGGTTCGACCGTCGCTGGGCGGGTGAGCTGATCCGTGAGTTCCGGCTGGCCCCCGACCGCCCGCTGGCCCGACTCTCCAAGGGGGAGATGGGGAAGCTGCTGATCCTCCAGGCCCTCTGCCAACAGCCGGAACTGCTCGTCCTCGACGAACCGACCGACGGCCTCGATCCTGTCGTCCGCCGCGATGTCCTGAGCGCGGTGGTCGACTACGTGGCGGAGCGTCAGGCGACTGTCTTCATCTCGAGTCACCTCGTCCACGAACTCGAGCGGCTCTGCGACTGGGTCGGCGTGATGGATCAGGGGCGTCTGGTGACGGAGATGCCGATGGAGCACTTCAAGAACGGGATCAAACGGCTCCGACTGCGGGGGCCCACGGAGCGCCTGGCAGAAGCGCCTTTCGCGGTGCTGAGCCGGAGCGCCAAGGAGCCGGAGTCGGCGGTCTGGGTGGTCGACCGCTGGGAGGCTCGAATGACCGAGTGGATCGACGCGCGCGGCGTGGCGATTGATCGGGTCGAAGATCTCGATCTGGAAGAGGGATTCGTGGAACGGCTGCGAGCTCGTCGGGAGGTGGCGCGTGCTTAGCGCGATGATCCGGCTGCATTGGAAGTCGTCCCGGGCCTGGGTCCTGGCCGCGATCGCGGCGGTCGTGGCGCTGCCGATAGTGTCGGTGGCGTTGGCGTGGCCCCACGACTCGGCGGACGTTGCCTCGTTTCTTGCCCGGCTCGACGCCTGGAGTCTCTTCTATCCCGCGGTTGCGGGCGTGCTGGGCGCGGTCATGGCCGGACTGACCTGGCGCTCCGACCGGCGGGGCGACTTCGTCTACGCCCTGACCTTGCCGATCGAACGGTGGCGCTACGTCTGGTACCGGTTTCTCAGCGGGGCCATGCTGATCGCCTCGGTAGCGGCGGCGCTGTGGCTCGCGGCCCTCCTGACCGTCGCGACGACCCCGCGCGCCGCGTTCCTCCATGCCTACCCGACGGCGCTGGCCGCCAAATTCGGTCTGGCGACCCTGGCCGTCTTTTCGGCGTCGTTCGCGCTGGTGGCGCTACCCGGCCGAGTGCGCCAGGTCGGCGCGCGCGCGATCCTCGCGCTGATTGCGTTGCAGGCGCTGGTCTTCCTCCTCGGCTGGCAGGGCAACTGGCTCGTGCCGGTGCTCGAGGCCCTGACGGACCGGTTTGGGCCGCTGGGAATTCTCGGGGGCCGCTGGATGCTGATCGATGTCTAGTCTCGCCCTGATCCTCGCATTGCTCCAGCCTGTTCCGGGAGCGGCCGACTCGGTCCGGCGGGTGGTCGACCGGTTGACGGCGTTGCTCCCGGCGCCCTCCGAGGCGCGGACGGCGCTGGATTCACTGACTCTGGAGGCCCAAGCCGCTCGCGCGGCGAGCGAGTCGGCCGGCGGCACCCTCACCGATACGCTCGTCAATGGCCCCCTGACGCTCCTGACGACGCGGGTCGAGCGACGGGTGTTCGCCGACATTCTGCCGGAGGCGTCGCGGGCGTGGTCGGGTCTGTTTGCGGGACCGGCCCCCGAGGTGTGGCTCGAGGTCCGAGGCGGACCGTGGGGTTCGGCGCGGACGCTGGTGGGGCGTCATCGGGAGGACACCGCGTTCCGCGCCGCCACCCATCTGGGCGTCCGGCTCCGGGGCCCGGATCCCGAGTCGTTCGCCCGCCGGGTCGTGGGTGAGGTCCTCGGTCAACTCCTGCTCGACCGGGCCGACCCCGGCCTGCGCGACTGGCTCGTCTTCGGGCCGACCCCAATCGGCCAGCCGGCCGGGGCGGAGGAACTCTCCTACCAGCTGGCCACTTCCGTCGCTCCGGCGACACGCGCCTGTCGCGATGGGGACCGTTCCCGGTGCCCGGCCGCGTTCGGTCTCGACGGCGGGACTACCAAGGAATTGTCCCTGGCAGCCCGCGGCGCCCTGGTTCGCGCGGCGCTCGACGCCGGTGGCCCCGGAGCCTGGGACCGCCTCCTGGCCCAACCGGACCGCTCGATGAGCGACCGGCTCGCAGCGGCAGCCGGTCGGCCGCCGGAGGCCCTGATCGATCGGCTGATGGCGCGGGCGCGGGCCGATCGGAGCGGTGGCCCTGGGGCCGACCCGCTCCGGTGGTGGGTGGCCGCGGGATGGTTGGCACTGGCGTTAGGCGTGGTCGCCGGCGGCGGGATCCGACGATGAAACGGGCGACGATGCTCCTGGCGCTGGTCGTGACTGGGTGCGGCGGCGAGCCGTCGCGGTGGGCTCGATCCGCCCGGATCGATGCCGAACGGCAGGACCTGTTCGAGGCGGCCACGCTGCGGGACGCCCTGAACACGTTGCCCGCGGCGGTGGCCGCGGCAGCGAACGGCCCGGTGGCGGTGGTCGACCTTGCCCAGTCCGATTCGATGGCGCGGGCCGAGGTTGCGGCCGCCGCCTCGCGCCTGTGGAGCCGCGCGGTCGGCGACGTTGGAGGTCGCGTGGTGATCGTCGGCTATCGGCCCGTGACGGAGCCACCGGGGCCGGGTCAGCGATGGCGGGCGTTTCGGGGCGCGCTTCTTCCCGGGGCCGTGGACGCTCGCACCTGCGTGGTGATGATCCCAAGTGACGATCGGCGAATGACGGCCGGGCAGCCTCGCCTGCTGCGAACGACCATCGAGGAGTACCTGGCGCCGTGCGTGTTCCTGGCCCGGTTCGGTCCTCCGGGTTCCGCGGTCGGCAACTGGCTTCGGGCCACCGGGTATCAGGGCGTGCGGTCGCTCGACTGGTTGGTCCGGCCGACGGCCGGCTTGCCCGAGGACTTCTGGTGGTTCGCCGGATTGGGAGCCGAGTCGGACGGGCCCTTGGGTCGGATCCTGCCGTTCGTGGCGCTGGTGGCGGGGGCGGACGCGCGAATTCCGCCTTACTACCTCGGTCTGGATGCGGTGGGCTGCCTGGCGGGTCGAGTCTCGGATTGCACCGACCTGATCGCCGACTCGATCGGCGTTCGCCCTCCTGGCCCGGCGCGACGGATCGCGGGGCTGGCCCCGTTCGGCACCCGTGGCTGGACCGGAGGTCAAACCGGTTCGATCGGGCCCGCGCGGTGGGTCTCGGAACTCGTTCGGCAGGGTGGGGAGGAGCGGTTCCGAGCGCTGTGGGGGGCGGACGGAGATTTCGCGACGGCCTACGGGCGGGTCTATGGCCAGCCGCTCGGGTCCGCGGTCGCGACCTGGGCCCGCCACGACTGGGAGGGGCGGATCGGTGGGCCACCGGTCCGCCTCGGTCCGAGCTTGGATCCGGTCGCGGCTCTGGCGACCGCCGCGTGGGCCGGGCTGTTCGTGATCCTTGCCGTCGTCGGCGCGCGGCGGCGTTCGCTCCGCCCCTGAAACCCGTTTCCTTTTGTCGGACCTGCATTTAGGTTCATCGGCTCGAAGTCGGTCGTCTCCTGTCCACCTTTCGTCTCCGGTGAGCCAGCCCCGATGCCGTTCACCACGTCCCTTACCGACGTCGCCGCCGAGTCATACGCTGGACCCCTGCTGATCGCCCTGGTGGCTCAGGGGCCGCTGCCCGGTTCGTTGGCCGGGCTCGACGCCCGG
>JAEUJH010000875.1 GCA_016794825.1 Gemmatimonadota bacterium | reverse complement strand
GCTTCATCGAAGGCTGGTACAACCCACGCCGGCGGCACTCGGCGCTGGGGTATCAATCACCGGTCGCCTTCGAGGCGGCCTACGCGGCGGCGGCTTGATTCCCAAGTCGCCACCCGTCCACGAAATCGGGTGAACTCCAGGTCTTGTAGCTGCAGTTGTCGAAGGCGGTGACCCGGTTGCCGGTGGTGTAGGTCCCGCCCTTGTCAGTCCGGTTCCCCACGGCGTCGTAGGTGAAGAGCACCGAGTCAAGTGTGGTGTAGTTGGCCGCCGGGGTGCAGGTGGTCGTATGCATCCCGTAATCCGCGTTGGGGCAGCCGCCGGGCTCGCCGTCGGGGCTCTTCTGCCGATACCGCGCGGTCCGGAGCTGGCCCAGGGAATCGTAACTGAACCACCAGCCCAGTTTGGCGGCGCTCCGCAGGTGGCGCGTGATCCGGCCCAGGGTGTCCAACCCGGTCCACCGCTCCAGCGTGGTGTTGTTGGCGGCTTCGGTGGTGCTCTTGGTCGGCTGCTGGATCGTGGCCTGAACCAGCGTCCGGCTGGCTCCGCCCGGGAAATTGTAGCTGATCGGATTGAGGGCCTGGTCCACGCCCAGCCCCGTCGGATTGGCACCCAATCGAATTTCGCTGAGCACGCCGGTCAGCGGGGAAACCGGGTACTTCCGCGCCGTGAAGTGGGCGGCGTCCTGCGACCCGGTGAACCAGACACTGTCCAGGCCGGCGCTGGTATACCGATACCGTTGCCGGTAGGTCGACCCGGCCAGCACCGTCGTCACCGAGTCCGGGGGGCCGAGCTTGCTGGGATAGGTGGTGACGGTCGAGACGCCCGACACCGCGCCAGCCACGACCAGACTGTTCGCCGTGTACGTCCACGTGGCCGTGGAGGACCCGGTCCGGCTGGTGAGCCGATGCAGGACATCGTAGGAGAAGTCGAGGTTCTGGTTCCGCCGGTTGGTCTTTCGCTTGAGTTCCCCGCCGACGTTGTACTGGAAGGTATCCCGCGCTCCCACCGGGTCCACCTGCTTGATCACCCAGCCGAGATCATTGTAGCTGTAGCTGTACACCTGATTCTTGGGGTCGGTCACGGCCGTGAGGTAGAGCTTGTCGTAGGTGAACTTGGTGCGGGTCACCGGACTGGTCAGCACCCGGACCGAGTCGACCCGGTTGACGGTGCTGTAATGGGTGACCTCTTGGGGCGCCGAAGAGGCCGGGGGCGTGACCGTGGTGCGCCGGCCGTAGCTGTCGTAGGCGTAACTCGCAATTCGGCCGCCAGGCAGGGTGTCGGCGACGTGGTTCTGCATCCCCGTCGTCGCGTAGCCCAGCTTGCGCACCACGGTGCTCACCCCGTTCGTCAGGCTCCGGAGCCGACCGAACCCGTCGTAGGTGTAGGACTCGCGGGTCGAGCCGCCCCAGGCCACCGAGTTGACCCGGCCGTTCGCGCCGAGGCTGTAGGTCACCGTCGGCCGGCCGGGCGTGGTGACCGTGGCCGGCTGGGCCCAGCCGCCATAGACCACGGTCGTCGACGAGTCACCGGCCGGGCGGCTTCGGGTCACCAGCCCGCTCGCGTCGTAGACCAGCGTGTCGGCCACGCTCCCGAACCCAGGCTTCAGAATCGTGCTGGGTTGCCCGTCGGCGGTGTAGGTAATCGTGGTGACCTCGCCGAGCGGGTTCGTTGTCACCAAGGGGCTCCCCCATCGATTCACCGTGTACCGGGTGAGGTAGGACGCGCCCTGGGGCTCGGTGACCCGAGCATAGACGGTGTCGGCCCGTGGCGGCGTGTGGGCCGTCGTCGCGGTGGTCCCGTAGGGGACCCCGGCCGTGTGCCAGGGCGCGAAGGTCGTGACCGGGCTGGCGCTGCCGCCCGTGTTGACCGGGATCGACGGCGCGGTCACCGTCACCAGCTTGTTCGTCTCCTTGCTGCTCACGGTGAGATAGCCAAGGGTCGTGGTCCTACCCAGGCGGTTGGTGATCGTGGAAAGGCGGAGCTGGCCGTCATACCCGAAGCGGGTGCTGTCGGCGTCGGGATCACGAATGGCGGTCAAGGTCTTGTTCGCCTGGACCGTCACGTTCGTCACCCGCCCTCCCGGATCCGTGATGCTGCTCAGGCCGTTCGCCCCGTAGGCCAAGGCGATGGACTGGTTGGCCGGGTCGCGGATCGCGGTCGGGCGGGGCGTCCCGTCGTACACCACCGAGTCCTTCGCCCCCCACCGGTCGACGACCTTGACCATCAGCCCGCCGTTGAACGTCACCTTGGTCGAGTCCGGATACGCCCGCACGAAGGTGGTGCCCGACTTGGCCAGCGACGAGAACTCGCCGGCCGGCGCCTGCCAGCTCGTCACCCCCCAGGTCGTGACCTTCTTGAAGTAGACCGCGGACCCGTCCCCCTCCTTGATCAGGAGCGAGCTGTCCGCCTGGAGGTAGGCCCGCTGGATCCCGCCCAAGGTCCACCCCCGGGCGATCGGGCTCGCGGTCTCGTTGACGGTGAGGTACCGCGTCACCCAGCGGTTGGTGTACAGCACCGCACCGATCTTGGAGGTCACCAGGATCTCCATCGGGTAGACCGTCCCGTCGGTCAACGTGTTGGTCGTGAGGGTGTCGATCTGTCCCCCGATCCGGTAGGTCAGGTTGGCCGGATTGGTGAATCGGAGCACGGTGTCGCCGTTGACGAACTTGGCGGCCACGCTGTTGATCTTGACCATCAGCTGATACTCGCTCGGCCAGGTCCCGAAGCTCGAGTCGGGCGCCACGTCGACGTGGACGAAGGGCCGCGGCTTGACCCGATCGCCGTGATAGACGAGCGTGAGGTTCCGAGGCCGGTCGAGCGAGAAATACGGGATCGTGGTCTGAGCGTAGGTGGCCGCAAAGCAGCTGGCGGCGCAGCGGCCGTACTCCTGCTTGGCCTCCAGGTACGGTACGGCGTTGATCCGCGGGGCGCCGCCCGGCAAGGTCACCGGCACCGTGTAGAACCCCTCGTCGGTGCCGGGGATGCCGGTGGCCTTGAGGGTGACCGTTCCGGTCCCGACGTTCCCGACGGCATAGGTGACGTTCACGTTGGCCTGCTGCCCCGGGGGAATGTTGATGGTGCTTTGCACCGAGCAGGACGTCACCACGCTCGCCGTCGCGCAGGTCAGCGAGATGCTCGACCCGAAGCTGCCATTGTTGGCGACGGTGAACACGGCGGTCCAACCGCTGGTGTGAATCAGCCGGTTGGGTTCGGCCGCTCCGTCGGGGGTGACCGCGAGTTGGGCCGCGAGCGGGCTCACCAGCCGCCCAGCCAAGGCGGCAAGAACGACGAGTACCGAGGTCAACCGCTGAGCATGGGGCAACACGGGAAGCTCCGTTCCGGGGTCGGAGCGTCATCAAGGCAGGACCCGGACCACGATGGCAGGAAACCGACGACGATGCCCGACAAGCACTTACCGGTTGGGCGCGAGGCCGATGGGCCCGGTGGCGTCTCACCCGGATCGAGACCGTCTCATCCACATGAGACTCCCGACCTGACTCAGGGCAGATCGAAGGCGGGGCGGGCTTCGCCATCGTGGCGGTTCACACGGATGGCGAGTTGCTGGAGTCGGTAGGCGGTCACGGTTAGGCAAGGTAACTGCGGGGGAGCGAGCGTGAGGCGCCTGCACCTTCACCGATCAGGACAGTAGTAATCCCTAGGTTTGGGCGCCGCCCGCCGTGAGGCTTTCTCGCCTAGTAACCGGGCTGCTCCGTAGCCTTTATTCGCCGACCGTCATAGAGCTGAAGAAATCGCTCTATCAGCAAGTCGTTTTCCGGTCCCACCCGAAAGACCGCTCCCGCAAGCCAGGCCCCGAACTTCTCGCGGATCGGACTGTTCAGGCGGAGCCTCTCGGCCACAGGGGCCTGTGAAGCGAGCCATTTATGCGGCACCATCCGGTGCATCCGATAGTCAACGTATGAGAGCTCAAACGGGGGAGAAGCCTCCGGGTGCGGAGCAAGTAAGAAGCGAGAGAGGATCAGCCCCTCTTTCAACAGTTCCCGCTTCAGCGACAGTTCCTCTGGCTTCGACGCACCTAGGTTTTTGTCGTTGGCCTCGAAGATCGGCGCAATCAGCACCTGCTCACAAGCAGGCTTCGATCGGCCGCCCAGATCGACATCACAGGAAGCCGTCAGAACGATCCAACGCGCCTTCATCAGATCCGCGAAGACCTTTGGCAGCTTAGTTTCGTCGCCGTCGGGGTATTCCCAGTGGTCTATTACTGGGACTTGCAGGACGGGGAAGATGTCGCCCTGGCGAAGAGAATCCGTAGTGATGCGCTCGTACCAGCCGCGTGCGAGCTGCACCTCCTTGGGGAGGTCCCCTCCTTCACTCATCCCAGGCTGGTGGCTCGATGACGCCAAACTTCGCCTCCACCTTCACACTCGCGACGGGGGCCCACGGAGCAACGAAGCTCTCGAGGTCACCGGCGAAGGCCGTCTCAACGTCAGTGACAGGATCGAGCGGAGCATCGACACCCTTCGACCGAACCGGGTCGACGCGAGAGGTTGCGACAGCATCGTCCTGGGGTGTCACGGTCGGAGCGGCGAGAACCGGAGCGGTCGCGATCGCAGCCGAGATCACGAACGCCCACGTCGCTCCGTTCGCATTCGCACCATTTGGCGTCGGGGCGGTCGCGGTCTTGTTCAGGTAGACCGTACCGAGCAACGTCGTCTGTTGCTGCTTGTCCGTCCGCATTCGATCCACTCCTAAAGCGTGCCAGGCGGCAGCTGAGCGAGCCGGGTCCGTAATCGGGACAGGTTTTCAGCGACGTGATGAAGCAACCCCATCATGACTGGCAAATGGACCGAGACGGCGAACACGGCTTGAATCAGTGGTTGTCGCCCAGTCTTCTTCCCCTGCACCACCGATTGCGGGTTAACCCAGTACCCCTCGAGGAGGCCGTCCATCCCCATTCGTGCAACTCTGATCACTTGAACACGGGCCGGACTCAAGTCGTCGGCGACAAAAGGCGACGCCGTTGGCACGTCGATCTTTGAGGCGGTGAGGTTCTGGTCCACCGCTGTCACGAAGTCCTTCGCGAAGTCCCCAAGCATCGTCGCAAGGTCGTCGATGTCGATCACGAAAGTCACGACGGCGAAGGCGACCCCGTTCGGTGGCTGGTAGGAGAACTGAATCGTCCAGAGGACATCCTGCTCAAGCACAGACCACTGATTGGCAAAGCCGAAATGTGGCGGATACTCCAGAGTCGCCATGTCGACTTCGAAGCCCGTGCTCGGGGCGCTAACCGGTCGCATCTTCGCGGGCTGTGCCCCCGGCGACACCGGGATATAGCTCTGGTTTCGTCGTTCCTTCCGCCCCATCACCGCTCCCTGTCAGCGGGCCCTGTCGTCCGTCCCCGAGGTCGGATTGGTTCCCGACCGATCGGGAGCGACCAAGCTACTTCGTCCGCACGAGATGTGCCAGCAGCCTGTCCGCGGCCAGCCTTAACAACCGACGCTCCGATCCCCTAAGGCATTGCAGGAATGGTAGTTACAGATCCAAAGTGGTGGGAGCGCGGCCAACACCCACCTAGCAATTGCCAGGGAGCCTCCCTCGGGCACGACCCAACCGCTATTCGACACCAAGCGCCTCGGGTAACGTTGCGGGTAATAAACGGGGCTGCGTTCGGCTGGCACAAGCTGACGGCCGGTCGGCTAAGTCGTTGATTTTCAAGGGTCGGGCGGCGGCGGCGGGGGTCCCTGACGCCGAGTGCCCGCTCGCGTCGCCCCGAGGTACCATCGGGATCTCGTCCGCGACGCGCGCGCTCGCGTACTGTTCTCCGGCGCGCGCAAACGGATGGCCGGTCTAGGTCCCGACGCTGGCGGCGGGTTCGACCCTGACGACGTTCTCGGCCACGAATTCCGAGTAGGCCATGTACTCTGCCTCGAGGCGGCCGATCCCAGTGGCAGCGATCTCGCGGACCCGGGCGTCGTACCGTAGCCAGGTGGCCGCCGGCCAGATGATGACTTGGCATGCCCACGACAGCTGAGGGGCCCAACGGAGAACCTCGGCCTTCGCCTCCCGAACCGTGGCCACGATCTCCGGCCCCGGTTTCGCGGCCGTTCCGGCGATCACAAGCCGGCCGCTCCGTAGTGTGAGCCTGAAACCGGCCTCCCCGACCTCGCGAAGCAGGGCGATGAGCGCGGGGGTTGGGCTCATACCTCCACCTCGAGACTGGGCGCCGAAGCTACCCCAATCCGCTCAATTCCCACAGTTGAATCAGTTCCTTCATACCTAGAAACCTGATCGGATTGCGATTCGGTGATTGGATTGGGCAGCGGCAGGGACCACATGGACCGGTTCTTCGCCCCATAACCGGTCTGGGCCTTCCGGACCCGAATGTCCCGGGCGGCGCGGTCAACGGTCGCCTGACTGATCCGGGACTCCGCAGCAAGCTTCATCACGGCCTGCCGATCCATGGGCCCCTCGGCGAGCCAAGATCGGAGCAGGATCGCGGCCTCGGTTCGAGTCCCACCCACTTCCTCCCCCCCGTCCCGGGCCGCGGTCAGGGACGCAGCCGTGTGGGCGCTCACGCCAAGCCACTCCACCCGTCCGACTGAACCAGCCTCGACGACGCGGAATGAGAGGCTCTCCGGCGCCGGCGCGACGTTCATCTTGACCGAGGCCACGACCCGGCGGGACTCGTCCTCCGGGTCCTTCTCCACCAATATCACTGACCGGGCGGCCCCTGCGATCCCGATGGACCCGCCCCCGGCTGCGATCGCTCCCCCGCCCGTCGCCTTGCGAAGGTGACGCACCAGCACGATCGCGGCGCCGGTGCGCTGGGCCACCTCTGAAAGGGGGCGCATGACTCGCCGAATGTCCTGATCCCGGTAGCTGTCCACCCCCCCACCGAGAAAGGCGACGAACACGTCGACCACGACCAACCCGGCCTGTTCCTGTTCGATCGCGTCCTCCAAGGCGGCGAGGCCGTCCAGGTGAGCTAGGTCAATGTCGAAGTCCATCCGGCGGTCCCCGTCCGTGAGGACTCCACCAACGAGCATTCCGACCAGGGCCGCGTTGCCGCCCGCCGCATCCAACCGAGGCCGAATGGTGTCGGCCGCGTCGTCCTCGGCAGACAGGTAGAGGGCATGCCGCGGGCCGATGCTCGGACAGCCCGGCCAGCTCTCGCCACGAGTCAGCCGGGCCACGAGGTCGATCAGGAGGGTGCTCTTACCGAGACCCGGTTGACCCTCGACGACCGTAAGCTTGCCCCGCGGAATCCAGCCAGGCACCAGCCACTCGACATCCCGCGGCTTGACGTCCGCGAGCCGCGTCACCTGGCTCCGGATCCGCCTCGGAGGGGCCGGCCGATCGTCCCCTTCCGCCGTTGACCTCGGTGAGCCTTCCCCGGTCAGGGGGAGACGTCCTCCCCGCTGATGCGGTGGAGCGTCCTTGCACAGCCTGGCGAGCTCCTCCTTATCGCCACCAGCCTCAAGCCAGTCCGAAACGTCGCCCTTCAACGGGAGGCCGGGTAGCAGGATCTGGCGAACGTCGGCCGCCACGCCGACCAGCGAGTCGGCCACCGTCCCAGCGTGCTCGATGCCAGGCGCGTCATTGTCCGCGAGCACGAAGACCGTCGCGCCTCGGAACCAATCGGCGTAACGCGGGAGCCATTTCCCCGCGCCGCCGACGTTGCAGGTTGCGGCCATCCCGAGGGCCGCGACGTTGTCGGCGTCCTTCTCGCCCTCCACAATGACCACGGGTTCACCGGCCTCGATCGCGCGCAGCAGCTCACGGAGCCGGTACAGCACCCTGCCACTGTCGGCCGGCCCCCCGTTCCGCCAGCCATCTCGACCGTCCGGAAGCTGCTGCCAGAAGCGCTTGCCGGCACCGCGGCAGACGCGATACCGGACCTCGCCAGATGCATCGCGGTAGTTGTAGGTTCTTGGCTCCATCCGATCCGCGACCGAGGGCGGGTCGTCGAACAGGTCCGCCATCGCCATGCCCAACGCTGCAACGATGGCCTCGGGTCGGCACCCAGCATGACAGTGCAGCAGCGTCCTGCCCTCAGCAGTCCTCACAGAAAGCGAGGCGGTTCGGTCATCGTGCGCCGGACACCGGGCGGAATAGTCCTGACCGGATCGACGCACCCCCGCCAGCCGGCACAAGACGTCGTCGGTCGTCATCGGCGTTCCACCATCTCGATCAGTCTCGCCGCGGACTTGATTCGCGTCGGGATCGCGCGTGCACGTGGTGGCAACACGCGACTAAGCCCGACGAGGCCAGCGGCGGCTGTCCGCCGGGGTAGCCGATACCGGCGCCTTTTCTGATGTTGACGTCAGGCTCTGTGACTCGAGCCAGACATCTAGGTCACTCCGCTTGTACGCCACAACGCGAGTCGACTTTGAGTACCTCGGGCCGGTTCCGGCCATCCGGAGCTTGGCGAGGTAGCTCTGGCTAACACCTAAGTGCCTTGCCGCCGCTGGCGGTCTCAGCCATTCGATGACGTTCATTTGCGTTTCCTTGGCTAGGGTCCTCGGGCCAGTTGACTCCGCCCGGCCCACCAAGTATTACCAAGACGGAACGTTCCATAGGTGCCAGAATGGCCAAACAGCTTGGTGCTCAAGACTCTAGACCCCATCGACGCGCTCGCGCATCTACCCTCCGGCACCCGGTTAGGGATCCGAACGCGCTCGCCGAGCTTGTTCGGCAGATCGCCATTCCTGCCGAGGTCGCAGCGGTGAATACACGGGTTCGACAGGCCCTTGAGCGGCTTGGCTGGGCGCCTGGCCGGGGGGCGCTCCGTGAGGTGAACCGAAGCCTACTGTGGCGCTTGAAGAAGCCGCAGCAGACCCTGGACTTCTCGGCGATCCGGTGGCTCGGCCTTCTCGCCCGGCAGACGGGGGCGAGGCACAGACTCAGGGAGGCCCTGAACGGACCAGACACAGATCTCGAGGCAGCTGTCTTTTGTCCAGACGACTGCATTGGCGATCGAGTCGAGGCCGTTCGGGCTTTCCTCCAACAGCACCCTGGTGCCACAACCGGCTTCGAATTTCCCGTGACGTTCCGGAGGTCCCGGCCGTCCGGCAGCGCGGCAAGCCGACCCCGAGATTCGGCCCGTTGCTTTCGCCGCCAGAGAGTGGCCGCCGACGAAAACGAGCTCGACGCGAAGATGGCCTCTGAGGCCGCCGACCGAACGGGCGCCCTGCAGGCACTCTTCTTGGTCGGCGTCGAACCTCCCGAATCCAACTACGGCAACGACGAGCCGCCGACGGCTCACCTGACGGGCCGCACGTTGACGGCCGACGAGGCCATTAGGCTGTGTCGGTGGGAACAGGGCCGGCTCAGAAGGCGCAACGGGGCAAGAGAGATGGCCTTGAAGCACCCCTCGACGACCGGAGCCGGGTTGGGGCCGCGAGTGCTGGGACCTCCCGGCGCTAGCACCGCTGAAAGGCAACGGCACCCATCGCTCTTTCGTCAGCAAGCCGGTAGGCAGGCCGCGCGGGCTCCCCGGACGTCCTAGCCCGCCGCCGACTCCTGGAGGATGAATCGCTCGCTGCCCGAACCGACGAGGCCTTGAACGTCGGTAATGGGAGCGACGCCCGCCCCTTGCTGGTTTAGAACCTGTTGTTCGGTCACGCTGGGGATGCGGGCCAGGAAGAACGGGCCAGAGGTTCTCGCCAAATAGCTCCGCGACGAATCCGAATACTCGGAGGCGTCCCCGATCCCCAGAGATGCCCGCATCCAGAACCGACCGCCGACGAAGCGGTTGGAGCGAGCGACCAACTCCGTGGGCTAACACGCCGGGACCAACGGTCCGGGTTCCTATCGGGTTCCTAGCGCCAACCACGGAGACGAAAACGCCAGCCCAAAGAGCTGGCGTAAGTCGTTGACTCACTTAACAATGCACCGCCCAGGACTTGAACCTGGAACCTACTGATTAAGAGTCAGCTGCTCTGCCAATTGAGCTAGCGGTGCTCGTCTCGTCTGATAGCCCCAACGGGAATCGAACCCGTGTTACCACCTTGAAAGAGTGGTGTCCTAACCGTTAGACGATGGGGCCGGGGTACCGTATACCGCTAACGGGATTCGAACCCGTGTTCCAGCCTTGAGAGGGCTGTGTCCTAGGCCTCTAGACGATAGCGGCGCGCGTTACCTCTCAACCTCCACAGGCCCGGAGGGAATCGAACCCCCAACCCCCGGTTTTGGAGACCGGTGCTCTACCAGTTGAGCTACGGACCTACGCTCCGACCAGCGGGCGATTTGCCCCCCAACCCTCGAAGTCGCGTCCCCCGCCTCGGTACCGCCCTACCCAGGGTGGCTGACGGGGATCGAACCCGCAACCTCCGGAGCCACAGTCCGGCGCTCTAACCGATTGAGCTACAACCACCACGCGGTCGAGCACGAAAAAATACGCGACCCGATACCCGCCGGTCAAGCCTAATCCAGCGGCCCATTTGGGCGGCCCGGCCGAAGCCCAAGGGGGGGCAAACCACCCCCGCCCCGGAGGGCCTGGAACTTGCCATCCCACAACCGCACGATCAGAACCTTGACGGCAAGAAGCGAGGGTTTGCAGGCCGGTCCGAGACCGCTACAGGGCTCGAATCCGACTCAACCGAAGCAGCTTAAGCCGTTGCAAAACAAAGAGATAGTTTGCTCGACCGGGGCGACCGCGAAATCGTGGTATCGATCCCGCTATGTTTCCGAACCACCTGAGAAGTCGAACACTTGGAGGACGCATATGCAGTGGCGTTCAGCCCGGGTTTGGCCGGTCCTCGTCTCCACGCTCGCCGCCATCGTCATGGCCGGCTGCACGTCGGAAGAGGTCGTCACCGGCCCCCGCATCGCTAGCCTGGCGGTCATCTCCGGAAACACCCAGACCGGTCCCATCGGCGGGTTGTTGCCGGCCCCTCTCGTGGTTCGGGTCGTCGATCAACAGGACGAGCCCATTGCCGGTGCCGTGGTGACGTTCGCCGTCACCGCCGGCGGCGGCACCACGTCACCCGGGTCGGACACCACCGACGCGGACGGGTACGCGCAGACCACCCATCGTCTTGGCTCCGAAATCGGAGTCCAGACGGTCGAGGCCAGCCTGCCCGGCCTTGCCCCGGTGGCGTTCACGCAGAACGCGACCTCGGCCCCGGCCAGCAAGCTCACCGTCGACGGCGGCGACACCCAGACCGGCCGGGTCGGCTCGCAGCTGACGACCCAGCTCACCGTCAAGGTGACGGACGCCTTCGGGAACCCGAAAGCCGGGATTCCGGTGTCCTTCGTGGTCGTGACGGGCGGCGGGGCGCTCAACGCCAACGTCGTCCTCTCCGACGCCGACGGCCTCAGCCAGGTTCGCTGGACCCTCGGCACCGCGGCCGGCACCCAGTCGGTGTCCGCCAGCGCGGGCGCCCTGGCTCCGGCCACCTTCACGGCCACGGCCACGCCTGACCTTCCGGCCGAGATCGTCGTCCTGAGCGGCGGCAATCAGACCGCGGCCCCCGGCGCCCAACTCAACGACTCGATCGTCGTCAAGATGGTCGACCAGTACGGCAACGGCGTCAGCGGCGTCACCATCGACTGGGTGGCGGCCCAGGGCAACGGCTCGGCCAGCCCGACCAGCTCGGTCACCAACGCCACCGGCCGCACCGCCACCAAATGGACCATCGGCACCAAGGGCGGCCCGATGACCCTGACCGCGCGATCCGGGACGATCCAGACCCCGGTCGGCGGCGCGGCGTTCATCGGATTTGCCACCGTCACCGCGGGCGGCCGCAGTTCGTGCGGCATCGACGCCGGCGGCGTCCTCTATTGCTGGGGCTTCAACGGCGACGGCCAGCTCGGCATCGGCACCGGCCCCGCCGGCAGCGGCCCGATCTACGCCGCTCCGCAGGCCCTGGCCCCGGTCACCAACCAGACCTTCGCCTCGATCAACGGCGGCATGTTCCACAACTGCGCCGTGACCTTCTCGCATGTCGGTTACTGCTGGGGCGACAACAACAACGGCCAGGTCGGCGTCGGATCGAACAACCGGTCGACCAACGAGCCGTCGTCGATCGACGTCTCGATTCCGTTCCTGTCGATCTCGGCGGGTCGGGTTCACAGCTGCGGGATCTCGATCGGCGGACGGGGTTACTGCTGGGGCTCGAACGAGCGCGGTCAGCTCGGCGCCAGCGTGGCCTTCGACACCACCACGGTCCCCGGCACCACCCTGGTCACGTTCCACGACACCAACAAGCCGGCCGAACTCGGTTCGCCCTTCGGCAGCGGCACCTACTTCTTCGGTCCCTGGGACTGGTCGGCCATCGCGGCTGGCGGCGTCCACACCTGCGCCGTCCGGCAGGGCGGCAACGCCTACTGCTGGGGCCTCGGACGCGAAGGCCAGCTCGGCAACGGCACCAACTCGGTCGACGAGTACCGGCCGCAGCTGGTGATCAGCGCCACCGCCTTCGACTCGATCGCCGCCGGCTACAAGCACTCGTGCGGTCGGAGTCCGACCGGTGCCGTCAGCTGCTGGGGCGACAACACCGACGGCCAGCTCGGCAGCGGCGCCGCCGCCTCGAGCAACGTCCCGGTCAACGTGTCGGGCGGGCTCTCGTTCCTCGCGATCAGCACCGGGTACGCCCACACCTGCGGCATCGCCGCCGATCGGACGGCCTACTGCTGGGGCAAGAACGATCGCGGTCAGCTCGGCGACGGCTCGACCACCGGGCGGAACGCCCCGGTCGCCGTGGCGGGCGGCCTGACCTTCGCCACCCTCACCGCGGGCGACTTCCACACCTGCGGCGTGACCACGGGTGGGACGGCCTATTGCTGGGGTGACAACGAATACGGCGCGGTCGGCGACGGAACGGTGATCAACCGGTCCTCGCCCACCAAGGTCCGGTTCCAGCAGTAGCCGGCCCGACACCACGGAAACGGACGGAGGCCGGGGAAACCCGGCCTCCGTCGCATCCACCGATGCCGATCGAACCCACGACCCCGCTGGCCCCCGACGACGTCTCGACGTTGCTCGAGGCGCTGTCGTCGCAACTCGTCGTCATCGACGGCGAGGGCCAGATCGTCTCGGCCAACAGCGCCTGGCGGAACCGGACCCGGATCGCCGACTACTTCACGGCGTTCCAGATGGTCACCCGGCCGGAACTCGAGCTGGTGGCTCAGGTCCGTCGCGGCGTCGAGCGGGTGCAGCGGGGGTCGGAGGCCGAGTTCGTCACCGAGTTCCCGGTCCGGCTCGACGGAGAGGATCGCTGGCTGCTCCTTCGCGCGGCTCCGGTCGGGGCCCCGGAGACCCGTCGGGTCCTGATCGCCCATGTCGACATCACCGCCCGAAAGCGGGCCGAGCGGCTCTCGTCGCTCCAGCACGAGGTCCTGTCGCTGGTCGTGGCCGACACGCCGCTCCGGACGACGCTCGAGCGGCTGGCCCAGGCGCTCGAACAGGAGTGCCCGGGCGGAACCGTTGCCGTCCTGATCCGGCCGCCCGAATCCGAAACCGTCATTCTGGGCGGCGGTCCGTCGCTGCCGCTGGGCCTGGCCGACCAGCTCGACGGCCTCGGCATCGAAGAGCTGATGCACTTCGTCGACGGGCCCGCCATCGCGGACATCAACCGGCTCCCCCGGATGCCGTGGGTGGCCGCCGCGCAGGCCCATGGATTCCAGAGCCTGGCCACGATTCCGATCCGCTCGAAGAACGGGTCGGACCTCGGGGTCCTCATGCTCGCCTATCGGACCGTGGGGGCGCCGCCCCAGGCCACCAAGAACCTGCTCGACGTCGGCGCCTCGCTGGCCGCGGTCGCGATCGAGCGGAACCGGACCGCCCGGGCCCTGCGGGAGCGCGAGACCCGGTTCAACTCGGTGTTCACGCTCCAGCCCGACGCGGTGTTCACGCTGGACCGCGACGGCGCCGTCGTCACCGCCAACCCCGCGGCCGAGCATCTCCTTGGCGAGGCCACGGCGGACCTGGTGGGCCTCCAGTTCGGCGGGTTGGTGCCCGAGCGGGACCGACCGACGTTCGCCCGGCATCTCGAAAAGGCGCTGACCGGATATCCGCAGCGGTTCTCGCTGGTCATCCACCCCGCGGGCCGCTCCCGGATCGACGCCGACACCACGCTGGTTCCGCTCGTCAGCGACGGTGGGGTCGGCGGGGTCTATCTGGTCGCCAAGGACATCACCGAGCAGCTGGCCGCGGCCGATCGTCTGGCCCAGAGCAGCAAGCAGCTCCGTCAATCGGCCAAGATGGAGGCGGTGGGCCGGCTGGCCGGCGGGATCGCGCACGACTTCAACAACCTCCTGACCGCGATCCGCGGTTACACCGACCTGCTGCTGGCCAACGGCGAGATCGGGGGGTCGTCGCGCGGAGACCTCGAGGAGATCGCCCGCGCCGTGGGCCGGGCGTCGAGCCTGACCCGGCAGCTGCTGGCCTTCAGCCGTCAGCAGGTGGTCCAGCCCCGGCTGGTGGACCTCAACGCCGTCGTCGACGAGTGCCGGGGCATCCTGTCCCGGCTGGTGCGGGCCGACACCGAGGTGACGGTCCAGGCCTGCGCCGAGCCGGTCTGGGTCCAGGCGGACCCGGTCCAGATCCATCAGGTGGTCATCAACCTGGCCGTCAACGCCCACGACGCCATGCCTAACGGCGGCCGCCTGACGATCGAGACCGGCCGGCACCGGGCCGGACTCGAGCGGGACGAGGCGCTGGTGCCGCTCGAACCCCACGACTACGTGACCCTGACCGTCACCGACACCGGCCGGGGGATGGACGCCGAAATCCAGGCCCACGTGTTCGAGCCGTTCTTCACCACCAAGCCGCCGGGCCAGGGCACCGGACTGGGCCTGTCCACGGTGTACGGGATCGTCGAGCAGAGCGGCGGCCGGATCGGGTTCCGGAGCGCCCCCGACCAGGGCACCACGTTCGTGATCTACCTGCCGGCCACCGCCGCCCCCGAGGGTGTGGCGGACCGGATCGGGGCCGCCCCTCCCCTGCCGACCGGGACGGAAACCATCCTCCTGGCCGAGGACGAGGAATCGGTCCGCACCATGGTCCGGAAGATCCTTACCGGCGCCGGCTACAGCGTCCTCGAAGCCCGCCACGGGGCCGACGCGCTCCTGGTGAGCCGGGAGTACCAGGGGAAGATCGATCTCCTCCTGACCGACGTCGTGATGCCGGAAATGAACGGGCTCCGGCTGGCCCAGTGGATCGCCGCCGAGCGGCCGGACACCCAGATCGTGTTCATGTCGGGCTATACCCGGGACGAGGTCGACCGGAAGGGGCTGACCCAGCCCGGCGTGTCCTTCATCCATAAGCCATTTACCGTCAACGAGTTAGCGAACACGGTCCGAGAAGTCCTCGACCGACGTCCCGCCCCGGCCCCCTGAGGCCCGGCGGCGCCCCCCGCCGCCCTGTGCAGGTTCTCAGGCCCCGCGCATCTCCCGCTCCGTCCACCCGGTTGCCAGGGTAACTTCGGGAAGCCGCCAACGCGCCCAATGACCGATTTCGTCGCCACCCTCTACGTCCAGTACCGGGACTCGCTGATCCGGATGCTCCATCGCCGGACCGGCGACCGGGAGCGCGCGGAGGAATTGACCCAGGAGGTCTTTGCCCGGGCGGTGGCGGCCCCCCCGAACAACCCGAGGCCGTGGCTCTTTGCCGTGGCCCTCAATCTGGTCCGGGAGGAGGGGCGTCGAGCGTCCCGGCAGGGTCGCCGGCTCGAGCTGTATCGGGGCGAGCAACCCGCAGCCACGAGCAGTCCGGACGAGGATCTCATTCGGGACGAGCGGATCGGCCAGGTTCGACAGGCCCTGGCCGTGTTGTCCGAACGGGACCGGGAAGTGCTCCTCCTGCAGGCCGAAGGGTTCAGCTACGACGAAATCGCCGAGACCACCGGACTGGCCAAGGGCGCGATCGGCACCACGCTGGCCCGAGCGCGCCGTCGGCTGGTCGAGGCGTATCGAGCGGGGGAAGGAACGCGGCATGTCGCATCTTGACGAGGGGACCATTCACGCGCTGCTCGACGGCGAAGTCCCGGCCACCCAGGCCGCCGCCTTCGAGCGACACCTGTCCGGATGCGCGGAGTGCCGGGCGCGCGTGGCGGAGGCCAGGAGCTTTCGCGACGAGGCCTTCGGCCTGATCCAGTCGCTCGACCAGGCGGTGGAACCGCCGCTGATGGTGGCGGAGTCGGCAGCGTCGTACGCGGCCGCCCCGGCCCGGTTGGATCCGACCAACCGCCCGACCCCGCCGGAGACTTCGGCCGACGGGCCCAAGCCCGCCGGTGGCGTGGTCCGCCCGCTCCGGCCCCAGATGCCGGCCTGGGTTCGCCCGGTGGCCTGGGCGGCCACCATCGTGCTGGCCGTGGGACTGGGCTATTCCCTGCAGCTTCCTTCCCGGGATCTCGACCCCGCGCCGACCGAACTCGCGGCGGGCGACGCGACGGGCAGCGCCCGGAGCGCCACCGCGGAACCGCCGCCGGCCGCGGCGTTGGCCGACGAGGCCGGGAAGCCCGAGACTCGCCGCGCGTCGAAGACCGAGAGCGCTGACGCCGAGTCGCAGCCGCCCGCCGCCGCCCCGCGGCCGCTCGCGTCCGAACGGCGGGTGGCGGCGGCCCCCAGCGCGATCGCGCCGGTCGACACCGGGCTCCCGGCGCCGCCCCCGGACGCATCCAACGAGCGCCGCCAGGCTGCCGCGCCGGCGGCGCCCAAGAAGCTGGCCGACGAGGCGCCGACCGCCGGGTCCGAGCTTCGGGCCAGTCGCGAGCGCGAGGGGCGGGTGGACCAGAAGGCGGCCCCGCAGGACTCGCTCTCGCGGCGGCTGGGCGCGGTGCAGCTCCGGCTCGAAGAAGTGGTGTCCTCGAACGCGACCCCGGCGCCCGCGGCGCGGCTCGGCGCGACGGCGTCCGCGCGGGAATTGCCGATCGCCGCCGATTCGGCCATCCGGCTCCTCGGCGGGTCGATCAAGCTGGTCGATGGTCTCACGCCGGAGCGCTACGGGGCGGTCGACTCGTTGGTGCGGGTGTGGTATCGGACGCCGTGGGGACCGCTGCTGCTGGAGCAATGGCGCGACGACGATCGGCTGCGTCATCGGCTGGTGGCGCCAGTCCGGGCGCCGGCGGACTCCACCGGCGCCTGGACCGAGCGGATTCGCTGACTACATGTTGTCGACCATGGCCTGGGCAAACTCGCTGGTCTTGAGCAGCGTGGCGCCCTCCATGAGGCGGTGGAAGTCGTAGGTTACCCGCTTCTGGCCGATCGTCTTGTCGAGCGACGAGATGATCAGGTCGGCGACTTCGGTCCAGCCCAGGTAGCGGAACATCATTTCGCCCGAGAGAATGACCGAACCGGGATTGACCTTGTCCTGGTTGGCGTACTTGGGCGCCGTGCCGTGGGTGGCCTCGAAGATGGCGTGACCGGTGACGTAGTTGATGTTGGCCCCCGGGGCGATGCCGATCCCGCCCACCTGGGCCGCCAGCGCGTCGGAGACGTAGTCGCCATTGAGGTTGAGCGTGGCGATGACGTCGTACTCCGACGGCCGGGTCAGGATCTGCTGGAGGAACGCGTCGGCGATGACGTCCTTGATGATGATCCCGCCCGGCAGCCGGCACCACGGGCCGCCGTCGATTTCCACCGCGCCGAACTCTTCCTTGGCCAGCTGGTAGCCCCAGTCGCGGAAGCCGCCCTCGGTGAACTTCATGATGTTGCCCTTGTGCACCAGCGTCACGTTCTTCCGGCCGTTGGCGAGGGCAAAGTTGATGGCGGCCCGGATCAACCGCTTGGACCCTTCCTCCGACACCGGCTTGATGCCGAGCGACGAGGTTTCGGGGAAGCGGATGTTCTTGACGCCCATTTCCTTGATCAGGAAGTCGCGGAGCTTCTTGACCTGGTCGGTGCCGGCCTGGTACTCGATGCCGGCGTAGATGTCTTCCGTGTTTTCGCGGAAGATGACCATGTCGACCTGCTCGGGATGCTTGACCGGCGACGGCACCCCCTGGAACCACCGGACCGGGCGGACGCAGGCGTAGAGGTCGAGCTGCTGCCGCAGCGCCACGTTGAGCGACCGGATCCCGCCGCCCACCGGCGTGGTGAGCGGCCCCTTGATGGCCACCAGCCGATTCCGAATGACCGTCAGGGTCTCTTCCGGAAGCCAGTTGTCGACCTTCTCCTTGGCTTTTTCGCCGGCGAGGACCTCGACCCACGAGATCCGCCGCTTGCCGCCGTACGCCTTGGCCACGGCCGCGTCGAAGACGTGCTGCGAGGCCCGCCAGATGTCGGGCCCGGTGCCGTCGCCCTCGATGAAGGGGATGATCGGGTCGTTCGGCACCGACAGCTTGCCGCCGACCATCTGAATGGGGGTTCCAGCGCTCATTGGCGCACCGCTTCGATGGTGATGGTGATCTCGACGTCGTCGCCGAGCATGTTGGAGCCTTCGACCAGGCGGTTCCATTTGAGGCCGTAGTCGAGGCGATTGATCTTGGTGGTGGCGGCAAACCCGATCCGCTGCTGTCGCGGCGCCGGGGAGCCGAAGGTCCCGCTGAATTCGCCGGTCAGCACCACCGACTTGGTGATGCCCCGGATGGTGAGGTCGCCGGTGACCTTGAGGGCCGACCCCGTGGCTTCGACCTTGGTGCTCTTGAAGGTCATGGTCGGAAAGCTGTCGGTCGCGAAGAAATCGGGCGACCGGAGGTGGCCGTCGCGACGGTCGTTCTTGGTGTCGACGGAGCCGGTTTCCACCATCACTTCGACCGAGCCTCCGGCCAGGTTGGCGGGGTCCGCGACGATGGTTCCGCTCCAGGTCTTGAACGTGCCCGGCACCTTGGTGACGAAGTGGCGGACCCGGAAGGTCAGTTCGGAGTGAGTCGGATCGATCTGCCAAGTAATGGGCTCGGCCGACGGGGTGGCGCGAAGGGCGCTGGCGATCAACATCACCGACAACAGCATTGCTGGTCCTCTCGTAGGTTCAGGGTCGTTCGATTGGCATCCGGACCGCGTTGCCCCACTCGGTCCAGGATCCATCGTAGTTGCGAACAGTGGTATAACCCAACAGGTACGTCAGCACGAACCAGGAGTGCGACGACCGCTCGCCGATCCGGCAGTAGACCACCACGTCGTCGGCGGGCGCCAGCCCCTGCTCCGTTTCGTACAGGGTACGGAGCTCGGCGGCGGTTCGGAACAGATGGGTTTCGGGATCTACGGCCTTGGCCCAGGGAACGTTGCGAGCCCCGGGGATGTGCCCGCCCCTGAGGGCCCCTTCATTCGGGTAGTCCGGCATATGGAGCCGCTCGCCCCGGAACTCCTCCGGACTCCGCACGTCGATCAGTTTCCGCCCGGCTCGAACGTGCGCCAGGACCTCGTCGCGAAGGGCCCGGACCGGTCCGTCGCGGCGGTCCGCCACCGACAGGTCGCCGGGGGGAACGGTCGGCACGTCGGTCGTGAGCGGGCGGCCTTCGTCGACCCACCGCTGCCGTCCGCCGTCCATGACCTTGACCCGATCGATCCCGAACAGCCGGAAGACCCAGAGGGCGTACGTCGCCCACCAGTTGTTGCGGTCGCCGTAGAAAATGATCGTGGTGTCGCGGTTGATGCCCTTGGCCCGGAGCAGCCGCTGCATGGCCTCCGGGGTGAGGTAGTCGCGGACCAGCTGATCGTTGAGTTCGGTGACCCAGTCGAGCTTGACCGCCCCCGGGACGTGGCCGGTTTCGTAGAGCAGCAGGTCTTCGTTCGACTCGATCAGCCGGATCCCGGGATCGGCCAGGTGATCCGCCACCCATTGCGTGCTGACCAGCACCTCGGGATGGGCGTATCCCCGGTTTTCGATCGGCACGATGGCCGCCATCTGATCCACCATGGGCTCAGGGGTCCGATTAATACGACTTCCGTTGTCGGAATGTCAAGCTGGCGGAAGATCGTCGAGCAGGTCGTCGAGAACCCGGTCGACGACCTCGCCCGCGCGACCCTCGACCAGGGTTCGGAGCACGTCCGCGGTCTCGAGCGCGAGGTCGTCCGGGTGCTTGCGATCCTTGGCAAAGCGAACGATCTGGCCGAGGAACACCATGCCCTGCCCTTCGAGCCGGTCGATCTCGTCCTGCTCTTCCGGGTCTGCCGATTCGAGGTCCTCGAACCGGGGGACCGACGCGGCCCACGGCTCCTCGGGCTCCGCCGATTCGTTCTCCTCGAGGGCCACCGGCACCACCGCAAACAGCCGGCACTGGAGCCCGGGAGGATCCTCGCGGCCGGCCAGCACCAGCTGCACCGGCTCCTGGAACAGGTCCCGGGCGGCAATGAACTCCGCCACCTCCGGCGCCACGGCACATCGCGCGATCAACCGGTCGCCCAGGTAGCTGGCCAGCCCCACCATCCCGTCCGGGACGCGCTCATCCTCGATCGGGCGCACCGCGACCGGCAGGGGCCGGTCGGTCGCCGCCAAAACGACATCCGACATGGCCGCAAGATAAGCCCGGTCGCGCCGGTTGACGCGATCCCCGCCTCGTCTACTATCCGGCATGCCGGAAGTCCACCACCCGTCCGCCGAACGCGGTTCCCCGATCGACCGGTGGCTGGGTTGGCTGGTCGGTCTGGTGATCGGTCTCGGGGCCATCGGCACGGTCCTCCTCGTCATCCCGTCCGGGATGTTCGACCTCGACCGGTTTTCGGTGGTCAAGGAATTGACCCTCCTCGTCACCGCGCTGATCGTCGGGCTCGTGGTCCTGGCCCGATCCGGGCGGATCGAACTCGGGGTGGCCGAACTCTGCCTGGTCGGGTTCCTGATCGTCAGCACGATCTCGGCCGCGGCGGCCACCAACCGGTGGATCTCGTTCCGGAGCCTGGCGATTACGCTGGCCGGCACCGCGGTCTTTTTCGGGGCCCGGTTCGCGGCCACCCGGGCCGGCCGGGGCGTGGTGGTGGGCGGCGTGGTCCTGGCCGTGATTGCCGGCAGCGTCTCCGGCCTCCTGCAGGCCTACGGATGGAACTGGCCCCTCCTGGCCGACACCCGCGCCCCCGGCGGGACGCTCGGCAACCGGAACTTCATGGCGCATCTGACGGTCATCGGGTTGCCGCTGGCCGGGTGGATCGCGGCCCGGGCCCGGACCCGGCTGGGGGCCCTTCTCGGGGTCGGGGCCATGGCGATCATGACCGGCGCGATCGTGCTGTCGCGCTCCCGGGCGGCCTGGGTGGGCCTGGGCTGCGTCGCCGCCGGGATCCTGCTGATTGGTCTGGTGACCCGAAGCCCGACCGTCCGAGTCGGCCGCCGCCGCGCTCTGGGCATGGCCGTCGGCATGGGAATCGGGGCGGCGGCCGCGCTGGTGGTGCCGAACCAACTCGACTGGAAGTCGCGCTCGCCGTATCGCGACTCCCTCCGGGACGTCCTCAACTACCGGGAGGGATCGGGCCGGGGTCGGTTGATTCAGTATCGGAACAGCCTGGCCCTGGTGGCCCGCGACCCCCTGCTCGGGGTTGGCCCGGGCAACTGGATGGTGGCCTATCCCCTCGTCACCACCCGCGGCGACCCGTCGTTCGACGCCAACGACCCGATCCCGACCAACCCGTGGCCCTCGAGCGACTGGGTGGCGCTCCTGGCCGAGCGCGGCCCGGTGGCCAGCCTGGCCTGGCTCGGCTTCCTGGCTTCGCTGGCCCTCGTGGCCCTTCGGCGCGCGGCCGACCCCGACCACGGCACCGCCGCGCTGGCCGCGTTCGGGGTGATGACGGCGGTGGCGGTCCAAGGGCTGTTCGACGCCGTGGTCCTGCTGGCGCCACCGACGCTGATCGGGATGGCTTCACTGGGTGCCCTGCTGCCGGCCACCCGGTCGATCCGCGCGGTCGAACTGACCGGGCGACGACTTCGCTGGTTGTTCTGGTTCGGCCTGGTGGTGGGCGCGCTGGCCCTCAAGAGCGCGGGGCAGGTCGAAGCGATCCTGACGGCAGCCGACGGATGGTCGACACCCAACCTGGTGCGCGCGGTGCGAACCGACCCGGGCAACTACCGCCTCCACCTGGCCATTGCCCAGCGGGCGGGTTGCGGAACCGCCCGGCCGCATGCGGCGGCGGCCGCTCGCCAACTGCCGTATCACCCGATCCCGCCCCGCCTGGTGGCTCGCTGTCGGTAGACCCCAACCGATCTACTAGGCCGGGCCCGCTTGCACCGGCGCATCGGGCCGGCCACCCCACTCGGCCCACGAGCCGTCGTAGACCGCATACCGGCGGTGCCCCACGATCTCGAGCGCCAGCGCCAGCGCGCAGGCGGACACGCCCGATCCACACGAGGTGATGACCGGCTTGTCGAGATCGAGTCCGGCCTCCTTGAACCGCTCGAGGAGTTCGACCCTGGGCAGCATGGTCCCGTCACCAGCCACCAGACGGGCGTACGGCAGGTTCCGGGCGCCGGGCACGTGACCGCCGCGGAGCCCGGGCCGGGGTTCGGGCTCGCGCCCCTCGAACCGCCCCGGCGATCGAGCGTCGAGCAGCGCGACCGAATCGTCGCCGACGACGGCGCTGACCTGGTCGAACGAACGGATCAACTCGGGCCGGAACCGGGCCTCGAATCGGGCGGGCGATCGCGTGGTCGGGCCGCCTTCGGTGGGCCGGGACTCCGCGGACCAGCGCTGAAAGCCGCCATCGAGCACCGCCGCCCGGTCGTGACCGAGGACCTTGAGCTGCCACCAGAACCGGGGCGCGCTCAGGTTGGCCCCCGACCCATCGTAGACGACGACGGCGTCGGCCGAGCCGATGCCGAGGCGACCGAGGGCGGCCGCCGCCTTGTCGGGCGGGGGGAGCATGTGGGGAAGATCGGTGCCGTGATCGGACTCGGCATCGAGATCGAAGAACACCGCGCCGGGTACGTGGGCGGCGAGGTACTCGCGGCGCGGATCGCGGTTCATGGCCGGCAGATACCACGACGCGTCGACCACCACGAGGCCGGCCTGGCCGAGGTGTTCGGCGAGCCAGGCGGTACTGACGAGGGGTCCGGGCAACGTGATGGTCATCGGATCGGTTCCGGGTAGATTGAGGTCCGCGAACCCAATTTGCCCAGGAACCATGGCGATCGACAAGCTGATCCGGCGCTTTCAGGCCGCCGACCGGAACCTGCGCCTCGAGGCGTTGCTCGACGCGTCGCGGAAGTTGCCCGACCTGCCGGAATCGCTCCGCGACGATCGGGAACGCGAAACCCACCGGGTGACCGAATGCCAGACGCCGGTGTTTCTCTGGCTCGACCGCGAGGGCGATCGACTCCGGATCCACGCCGACGTGCCCCGGGAGTCGCCGACGGTTCGGGGGTTCGTGTCGCTGCTGGTGCGGGAACTGGACGGGGAGCCGATCGGCGTGGCGGCGGCGCTGCCGGCCGACCTGCTGCACCTGCTCGGCCTGGACGAGGCCCTGGGCATGATGCGGACCCAGGGCCTGTCCGCGGTGGTCCAGCGAATCCGCCGGGCGGCCGCCGCGCTGGCCTGATCAGCGGTTGGCCGTTTCGAACTCTTTCATGAAATCGATCAGGGCCACCACGCTGGCCCGCGGGCAGGCGTTGTAGATGCTGGCCCGCATCCCACCCACCGACCGGTGCCCCTTGAGGCCCGCCAGGCCGCGCTTTTCCGCTTCAGCGCAGAACCGGTTCTCCAACTCCTCCGATGGCGCCCGGAAACAGACGTTCATGAGGGAGCGACTCCCCGGCGCCGCGGTACCGCGGAAGAACGCGCTCTGGTCGAGGAAGTCGTAGAGCAGCTTGGCCTTTTCCTGGTTCCGCTCGGCCATGGCGGCGAGGCCGCCGGTTTCCTTGATCCAGTTGAGCACCTGCCCGACCACGTAGATGGCCATCGTGGGCGGGGTGTTGTGGAGCGACTTCTCCTTGGCGTAGGTCCGATACTGCATCATGGTCGGCAGGGTCTCGGCGCCGCGTTCGACCAGGTCATCGCGAATGATGACCAGGACGATGCCCGAGGGGCCGAGGTTCTTCTGGGCGCCAGCGTAGATCAGGCCGTAGCGGCTCACGTCGATGGGCCGACTGAACATGTCGCTCGACGTGTCGGCCACCAGCGGCACGCCGGCCGGCACGGCCGGCTCGGTCCGCCACTGGGTCCCGAAGATGGTGTTGTTGGTGGTGAGGTGGACGTAGACCGGATCGGCCGAGTAGGCCACCGCGCTGGCCGGGGGAATTTCGCTGAAGTTGGACGCCGCGCCGCTCAGGGCGGCGTGAACGGCGCCGAACTTCTTGGCCTCCTTGAACGCCTTTTCCGACCAGACGCCGGTCAGCAGATAGTCGGCGGTGCGGCCCGCGGCCAGGAGGTTCATCGGTACCATGGCAAACTGCTGGGTGGCGCCGCCCTGGATGAAGAGGACCCGGTAGTTGTCGGGGATTCCCGCCAGTTCGCGCGCCGTCGTCTCAGCCTCGGCGATGACCTTCTCGAACAGCTTGCCCCGGTGGCTGTGCTCCATGATGCCCATGCCGGACCCGCCGACGTTCCAGATGTCCTGCTGGGCTTTCCGAAGCACCGACTCCGGCAGCACGCCGGGGCCGGCGTTGAAGTTGTGAATCCGGTCCATGATCAGGCTCTCATTTCGGTCAAATCGACGCTGATGACGTTGGGGTTGCCGTCGCGGATCTCGGCGATGGCCTTGTCGGACGGGAGACCCGACACGTGGATCCGAGCGGCGGCCGCCTCGGCGCCGTGATAGGCGATGTTCTCGACTTCCTCGACGTTGATGTGCTCGTCGAAGAGCACCCGGAAGACGTGGGCCAGGACCCCCGGCCGGTTCTGATGGCGAACCGAGAGCACGTGGGTGGCCGACGACTTGGCCAACCGGTTGACGCAGTGGAGGGCCGCGCCCGAGGCGATGAACTGCTGGACGATCCGGATGACTTCGTGGGCAATGGCGATCTGCGCCTGATCGGTCGAGGCCCCGATGTGATGGGTCCCGACCACCCCGGGCGCCTTGGCCAGCGCCGAGTCGAAGGTGCCCGCCGACCCGCCGGGTTCGTTCTGGTAGAC
>JAEUJH010000859.1 GCA_016794825.1 Gemmatimonadota bacterium | reverse complement strand
GTGGTTCGTCGATCCCCGGCTCTGGGATCTGCTCTCGCCCGACTCCCGGGCGGAGGAGGAGGCTCGTCATCGGGCCCTCGAGGGCGCGGCCAGCGCGGTCTCGATGCGCGCCGCGCTCCAGAAGTCGATGGAGTTCGAGGTCGCGTTCTTTCGAGCCGGAGGGCTGCTGGCCGCCGGGGTCGACCCGGCCTTCAACACGCCGGCCGGGATCGGGGATCAGCGAAACTATGAACTCCTGATCGAGGCGGGCCTCACCCCGACCGAGGCGATCCAGGTCATGACCCTGAACGGCGCCCGGATCCTCGGCATTGCCGATCAGGTCGGATCGGTCGCACCGGGCAAGCGCGCCGATCTGGTGGTGATTCGGGGCGACCTCGCGGCGCGCCCGACCGACATCCGCAACGTGGTCACCGTGTTTCGTGACGGGCTCGGGTACGATGCGGTGGCCCTGATCAACGCGGCGAAGGGCCTCGTGGGGCTCCGGTGATTCGGCGACTGGTCGTCGGCGTATTGGTCCTGGTGGTCCTGACGTACCTGGTGGTCCTGGGCGGAGTCCAGTGGGCCTTCCGGGCGCGAACGGACGCGCTTCGCGAAGGGAGCGCCATCGCGACGACTGCCGCCGGACCGGTGGAGTACGCTCGGGAAGGAAGCGGGCCTCCGGTGCTGGTCCTGCCGGGATCGTTCGGCGGCTACGACCAGGCGCTGATGGTGGGCCGCAGTCTGGTTGGTGAGGGCTACACGCTGGTCGCCGTCTCCCGGCCGGGGTACCTCCGGACACCTCTCGCGGTCGGGGCCACCCCCGCGGAGCAGGCGGCGGCGATGGTGACGCTGCTCGACAGTCTCGGGATTCGCCGCGCCGCGGTACTCGGTGTTTCGGGAGGCGGCCCGGCGGCGCTGGAGCTGGCCAGCCGATTTCCGGAACGGGTCGCGGGGCTGATCCTGATCGCGGCGCTGTCCGGACCAAAGGCGCAGCCGCCGGGTCCGAAGCCGGCCGCCACCTGGGGCGATCGGCTCTTCGGCTCCGAGTTCTCGACTTGGTGGATGCTCCGGTCGTTGGAGCGGTCAGGAACGGCCGCGCTGGCCGCGCCGATCTTCTCGGACGACACCCGCCGCCGGTTGACGGCCGCTCCCGCGTTGCTGGATCAGTACTTCCAACTGGCGTGGTTCCGATTCCCGACGGCGCTTCGGTGGGACGGATACCAGAACGACCGGGCGCAGTTCGGGGCCTTTCGGTTCGAGGGCTTTGCCACGATTTCGGCGCCCACGCTGATCGTGCACGGAACCCTCGACCGCAACGCCCCGATCGAACATGGCGACCGGGCCGCGGCGTCGATCGGCGGCGCCGAGTATGCCCGGATCGAGGGCGGCGATCACTTCTCCTCGATTACCCGGGCGGACGAGGTGCGGGGGCGGGTCCGGGACCTGCTGGGCCGGGCGGCCTGGGACCAGCGTTAGGCCGGGTCGGCCCGCCGCGCGAGCCGTCCGGCCCCGTAGATCAGGTCGAACCGTCCGTCGGCCCGCGGCTCCAGGAAATCGTAGACCATCTTCTGCCCCAGCAGGACCGGATCCCGCGAGGTGAGTTGGCTGGGTCCGCTCGCCACGACCTCGAAGCGGCGGGCCTGACCGTCGTTGTAGCTCTCGCTGCCGTGAAACTCCTCGGCAATGGTCGCGACATCGGCCATGAAGCGGGATCCGTCCACCTCGATCGTCGTTCGCTCCGACTTGCGGCGGTAGCCCCCGATGACCCGGGCCGGATCGAGCGGCGCGCCGGCGGGTGCGGCCGGTGCGGTGGCCGCCGGACGCGGAGCCGGAGCGACGCCCACGGCGGCGAGCACGGCCTGCTGCAACTCGGCGTGGAACCCATAACTGCTGCTCGAATTGGCAAACGAGGCGAAGGCGATCCGCCGCTCGGGGAAGAGGACGAGCTGGGCAATGCCTCCGTTGGAGCCGCCGCTGTGGGAGAGTCGAGTGTCGCCCGGCCGACCGG
>JAEUJH010000853.1 GCA_016794825.1 Gemmatimonadota bacterium | reverse complement strand
TTCGTCTCCGGTGAGCCAGCCCCGATGCCGTTCACCACGTCCCTTACCGACGTCGCCGCCGAGTCATACGCTGGACCCCTGCTGATCGCCCTGGTGGCTCAGGGGCCGCTGCCCGGTTCGTTGGCCGGGCTCGACGCCCGGACGGGCGGGGCCTTGGGCCGCGCCTACGGCGCGGGCGATTTCTCCGGCAAGAAGGACGAGACGGTCCTGGCGTATCCCGCCGCCGGCCCGGCTCGGGTGCTGCTGGTCGGCGTTGGCAAGGAGCCGACCCGGGCCGCGCTCCGTCGGGGCGCGGCCATCGGGGCCAAGCGGGCCCGGGTGCTCGGAGCCGCGACCGCGGCGCTGGCCTGTCCGGCGGAAAGCCGGGCCGCCGTGCCCGTGGCCGACGCGTTTCAGTCGCTCGCCGAAGGGGCGGCCCAGGGCTCGTGGTGGTTCGGCGAGATGAAGCGCCCGCCGGAGGAACCGAAGCCCGCGCTCACCGCCATCGAGATCCTCCGCGGCGACGCCGACCCGGCCGCGGCGGGCCGCGGGCACACCGTCGGCGCGGCGATCGGGGCGGGGCAGCTGCTGGCCCGCGGAATCCAGGTGCTTCCGCCTAACGTCCTCACCCCGGCCCGGTTGGCCGAGGCCGCCACCGAGCTGGCCGGACGCCACGGGATGCCGTGCCTGGTGCTCGACCGGGCCGGGCTCGAACGGGAGGGCATGGGCGCGATCCTGGCCGTGGGCGTCGGGTCGGCCCAGGATCCGCGGTTCGTCGCGCTCGAGTACCGGGGCGGGACCGGGGCGCCGATCGTGCTGATCGGCAAGGGCATCACCTTCGACACCGGCGGCATCTCCATCAAGCCCGCGCAGAGCATGGAGGACATGAAGTACGACATGTCCGGCGCGGCCGCGGTCCTGGGCGCCTTCGAGGCGATCGGGCGCCTCAAACCCGCCATCAACGTCATCGGCCTGATTCCCTCGGCGGAGAACATGCCCTCGGGCACCGCCTACCGGCCGGCCGACGTGGTCAAGACCCACTTCGGCAAGACCATCGAGGTCGTCAACACCGATGCCGAAGGGCGGCTCCTCCTGGCCGACGCGCTGTCGTGGGCCCGCAAGTATCAGCCGGCCGCGGTGGTCGACATCGCCACCCTGACCGGCGCCATCGGGATCGCGCTCGGCCAGGTGGTCGCCGGCGTGATGGGGAACGACCCCTCGTTCGTCCAGGAAGTGATCGCGGCGGGTCAGCGGGCCCACGAACGGGCCTGGGAACTGCCGCTGCTGGACGAGTACCGCGATCAGATCAAGTCGGACATCGCGGACGTCAAGAACTCGGGCGGGCGGCTGGCCGGGAGCATCACGGCCGGCTGGTTCCTCAAGGAGTTCGTGGAGGGATTCCCGTGGGCCCATCTCGACATCGCCTCCACCGCGTACACCGACCGGGAGGACGCCGCCCTGGTGAAGGGCCCGACCGGCATGGGGGTCCGGCTCTTCGCCGAGCTGGTGCTGGCCCGGGCAGGCGCCTAACGGTGCTGCGCGCGGGGCTGGCCGGGGTCGCGGTGGCGCTGGTCCTGGCGGGGTGCGGCGGCGATCCGACCGGCTCGGCCAC
>JAEUJH010000851.1 GCA_016794825.1 Gemmatimonadota bacterium | reverse complement strand
CGATAGCACTCGTGGTCGATCCGCTCGTTCCAGTCGTGGAATGGCGCCGCGGTCGGCTCACGCTCCACCAGGTCGAGCCAGGGATCTTCGCGCGGGGGCTGGTAGAAATGGCCGTGAATGACGACCGAGCGCCGGGCCGCTCCGTTCATGCGGCGAGCAGGCCGGCGCCCGCGAGGGCCGTTCGAATGGCGGGGATGATTTCCGGAAACACGTCGTTGCGGAGTTGGAGTTCCGTGGCGAGCGTCCGGGCCTCGACCGTGATGGTCGGCGCCTCGAGCGCGGCTACCAGCCGGTCGAGGTTGCCGAGGTGCTCGACGAAGCGCTTGGTGGCGTAGTCGCCGGCCGTTTCGGAGGAGATGATGAACTGCCAGTCCGACGACTGCGCCAGCAGGAGTTCCCGCGCCGCCTGGGCCAATACCACCCGGGCCTCGCTCCGTTCCACCGCGGCCGGCGCGATCCGCCAGAACCGCTCTTCCGCCGGCCAGAGCCTGAGCCAGGTCCACTCGGTGCCCGGATTGAGCCACTTGCTGAAGTCGCCGTTGGCACCCCAGGAGCCCTCCGCCAGTTCGACCGCCGTGCGGGCCGGGGCCCGGGTCAGGTGCTCGGAGGCGGTGGTAGGCGTCGGGCCCCGGGCGTGCCGGAGGGCGCGGTAGAGATCGCCCAGGAAGTCGACGCCCTCGAACCACCAGTGCCCGAACAGCTCGGTATCGAACGGGACGGCAATCAGGTCGGCTCCACGCTCGGCTTCGCGCGCCACCGAGGTTACCAGCCGGGCGTAGTCGACGGCGTGCTCGCGGGCTCGGGCCCGGGCCCCGTTGGGGTCGTACCGGAGCTTCCCGCCCAGATCGGTCTGGCTGTCGGTCACCCGCCAGAACTTGAGTCCGCCGGGGAACCGAATCTTGTGGAACTCGAGATAGGCGCCATCGCCCGGGTAGCCCTGATAGCGGCTCCACACCCGGCGCGACGAGATCGGATCGCGCACCAGCGTGGCCACCACGCCGGCTCCCGTCCGGGGCGACACCTGGTAGGCCCGGTACGGCGACCGGGCGGCCGGCAGGTCGAGCGGATCGTCACTGGCCAGCAGCGCGCCGTCCGGAAAGTCCGGTTCCCGGTAGAGGCCCAGCGTGCGCCCGGCCTGGGCCAGGTGCGAGTCCGAGAAGAAATAGGCGTAGCCCGCATCGGCCAGGTGCTCCTCGACGCCGCGGCGCCCCGCCTGGACCGGTGCCGCGGGGTGGGGCGCCCAGCGGCCCCGGGGCCGGTAGGCGCACTCCGGCACCCAGCAGCCCCTCGGCCGGCGGCCGAACAGCCGCTGATGCTCCCGCAGACCGACCGCCAGCTGGAGCCGGATGCTCTCGTCGCGCGCCAGGAGCGGGAGGAACCCGTGCGTCGCCGCCGAACTCATGATCTCGATCCGGCCGGCCTCTTCGTGACGACGGAGGGCCGTCACCAGGTTGCCGTCGATCCGCTCGAACAGTCGCTCCAGGCGCGCCAGCCGCCCCCGCCAGAACTCGGCGATCGGGGTCAGCGTCGACTCGCCGGTCTTGGCGAAGTCGGCGATCGCCTCGTCGCACGCCAGCAGGCGCTGGGCAAAGAAAGCCCGGAG
>JAEUJH010000847.1 GCA_016794825.1 Gemmatimonadota bacterium | reverse complement strand
CACGGAGGCCCTTGCCGGGGAGGGGGCGACTCCCTACCATTCACGCCAACCCGGGGGCGATTGGATTCGACGGGTTAGTAGAAGGTCGGGACGCGTGCCCAGGTCCAAGTCACCTGGTTAAACACTTGGAAAAGTTCAACTGCCAACTCTGACTTGGCGCTGGCTGCGTAAGCTGAGCTAGTCTCGCTTTCGCACCACCGGAGAAGGGAGCCCTGCCTGGGGCGCCCCAACCGGAATCGAAAATCCAGGCTGGTTCGTGGCGTCGCTCTCGCGTCACGGGCGAGAAACCGAGGGCTCGGTTCGTCGAAGGCTGGTCGGTCGCCGGCGCCGGACTAGAGTAGAAAGATCGGCCTACGCACGTAGTGGCCTTGCTGGAAGCTGATTCGGACCAGGGTTCGATTCCCTGCGCCTCCATCCCGAAGCCCGACCGGACATCTCCGGTCGGGCTTCGGTCTTTCCGGGTTCTTCGCCAGGGCGGCGTTCGGATCTTCAGGAGGCGGAGCCGACGAGCCAGTCTCCGTCACGAATGCTGGTTTGGCCTTCGACGTGAGGTGAGATCTCGAAGGCTAAGCCGTTGCTCTGTTGGTGGTTTTGTTTGGCGCCGCAGATGGGTTTTGGGGCGGGTTCAGCTCGGCGCCAGCGCCGCAAACGCTCGCTCGGCCAACGCCAGCGCCGCGTCCGGCGAGTCCGCCAGGCAGTTCAGATGACCCATCTTTCGCCCCGGTCTGACCGCCTTCTTGCCGTACAGATGGAGCTTGACCCCGGGCAGCGCCAGGGCCCGGTCCCACCGCGGGGTCCCGTCCTTCCAGAGGTCACCGAGCAGGTTGATCATGCAGACCGGCGTGAGCAAACGGGGGTCGCCCAGCGGCAGGCCGGCCAGGACCCGGACCTGCTGCTCGAACTGGCAGGTGGCGCAGGCGTCCATGGTATAGTGGCCGGAGTTGTGGGGCCGGGGTGCCAGCTCGTTGACGTAGATCCGCCCCCCGTTGGCCACGAACATCTCGACCCCGAGCACGCCGACGTACGACAGGTCCCGGGCCACCCGCGCGGCCGTTTCCAGGGCGGTGGCCGCCGTGGCGGCGTCGACCCGGGCGGGCACCACCGTCGTGTGGAGAATCCCCTTCCGATGGACGTTCTCGCCGACCGGGAACGGGGCCAGGGTGCCGTCGGCCGCCCGGGCCAGGACCACCGAGACCTCGGCTTCGAGGTGGAGGCGGCGCTCCAGGACGCAGGGGACCGCCCCGAACCGCTCGAAGGCCAGGCGGGCGTCCTCGATCCGGTCGACCAGTTCCTGGCCCTTGCCGTCGTATCCCAGTCGGCTGGTCTTGAGGAGGGCGGGAGCGCCGATCCGCTCCCAGGCGTGGTCGAGGTCGTCGCGGGTCCGGACCGCTTCGAACTCGGCCGTGGCCAGGTCGTGCGACTGGAGGAAGGTCTTCTCGGCGATCCGGTCCTGGGCCACGGCCACCGACGCGGCGGCGGGGCGGCAGAGGACGTGGCTGGCAAGCCAGTCGAGGGTGGCGGCGGGGACGTTCTCGAACTCGGTGGTGACGGCGGCGACCGAGCGGGCCAGCTCCTCGAGCGCGGGCAGGTCGTCGTACGCCGACGCGAGATGACGGGTGGCGACCCCACCGGCCGGGCTCAGCCGATCGGGTTCCAGGACGATCACCTCGAAGCCCATGGCCCGGGCTTTCTGGGTGAACATCCGGCCGAGTTGCCCGCCCCCCAGGAGGCCGAGGGTGCCGCCCGGAAGGATCACGGCGAGGGGGGCAGCGTGGCCGCGAGGACCTGGGATTCCTGCCGGGCGCGGAACGCCGCCAGACGGGCGGCGAGGTCCGGATCGCGACCCGCCAGGATCGCCACGGCGTAGAGCCCCGCGTTGTGGGCTCCGGCTTCGCCGATGGCAAAGGTGGCGACCGGCACCCCCGCCGGCATCTGGACGATCGAGAGCAGGGAGTCGAGGCCGTTGAGGTGCTTGCTGGGCACGGGCACGCCGAGGACCGGAACGGTGGTCTTGGACGCGAGCATGCCGGGCAGATGGGCGGCGCCCCCGGCGCCGGCGATGATGGCCGCGAGGCCCCGGCTGGCGGCCGTTTCGGCGTACTCGAAGAGCAGGTTCGGGGTCCGATGGGCCGACACGACCCGGGTTTCGTGAGGCACCCCGAACTCGGCCAGTCGGCGGGCCGCGTGCTGCATCACCTCCCAGTCGGAGGTGGAGCCCATCACCACGCCGACCAGGGGGCCGCTCACAGGGTCCCCCGGGTCCGGTCCATCGTGCCCCGCTCGGCCAGCGCCGCCTGCGCCGCCGAGAGGCGGG